>VGQR01000605.1 GCA_016882345.1 Cyanobacteria bacterium K_DeepCast_35m_m2_023 | reverse complement strand
TCCTTTTCTCACTACGGGGATCAGCTTTCTTCAATGGATGGAGAATATCCCCTATAGAAAAGAATTCAAAAAGGAAGCAAATGGCTTCCTTTTTGACTGATTATTTTCAATGCGAGCACTCAAAATCGCTATATCTTTTGAATCTTATATATCGCCAGGGGCTAACTGACAATCTTGGATTTTCGAATCTACTGAGTCCTGAATCTCAAAAATATTCCAACTACATAGTTAAGCATTTTCTGCAAGAGTTTTCTCCTTCGACTGTCCTGGACGTTGGCTCGTGGGACATGACGCTTCTTCATCAGTTAAAGGAGATTACTCCTCCACTTTTCTTTAATAAATATATTGCCTTTGATCCTCTAGATGAAGCTTTTGAACACTTCAGGTTTTCTTTGCCGATCCTTAAGACTATTGCTGGATCAGCAGAAATTGTTAGTAGTGCTGCAGTAGGTTTAAGCTGCACAGCCACAGGACGAGTGCCATTCCACACTGGGATGGGTATGGCATCTCGGGTTGTTTCGCCTCATCATCGTTCAGCTGTCTGGGTAAATGCATGTACTCTCTCCGGCTACGTTAACTCATGTTCTATCGTTAAACTGCACATTGAAGGCAAGGAATATCCCGTTGTCAAAGAGTTTCTCTTAAATGTCACGCGAGATTTCCCACATTTACTTATCATTAATTGTAGTCATACGCCTGAAGGGCTTTTGGAAATTCCGTACCTACTTGCTAAGTATGGTTGTGAACTGAGATTTCTGCAGCATGCATTTTATGGCGAGGGCTTAACTCTATACGCCTTGCTCCCGTCGGCAAATTGAACAACGGCACGAATCCAGGCATAGATGACGTTCTAGTAAAGGTGGCTTTAATTTCGTCAATGTAGATCTATTGGCGCGTTTCTTCCTGTCGTAGGTTTTGTCGTGATCGGGAAAGCCCAACTGAAAGGTGTGGGCATCTTTTTCCAGTCTAGGACTGATAATTTGGTATACTCGGTCGGATATTTCATATGCTGCTTAATAGAGTTAGGATTACCAGTCTCAAGGCGTGAGTACCCTGTCCGCCATTAGTAGGCCTTGGTAGCAGGAAATGTCGTTCATACAACATTGATTCGGATCGGCTCCACTATTGAAGGCCCGATACCACGAGATAGTACGTTCAACTGTAGTGGAAAAAGCCCAGCGTGGCTTCCAGTGAAGCTCATGCATTGCCTTGTCGATTTGGAGATACAGACGCCCAGCTTCATGTGGAGCTTGATTAGAAGATCGATAATTCCAATCTCCAGGACAGTGCTTGAGGCTTTCTTCAATCAGTTGACGGACTGATCGATTCGCCTCCAACTGCGGTCCGAAATTGAAGGCCGTGCAAAAGGGGTTTGATTCCCGGTCTACGGCTAAGGCTTGCCCGCCCAAAAGCGCTTGTGCCAAATAGAGATATCCAGCAAGCGGTTCCAAGACATGCTGCCAAGGCCGTGTAGCCGCAGGATTGCGAACGGGTACCGGACGGCCTACCGCCAACGCTCGCATCGCATCAGGAACAATACGGTCTTCCGCCCAATCACCGCCACCGATCACATTGCCGGCGCGTGCCGTGGCAATCGCCAAATGCGGGCTCTGATGCGACTCTTTCCCACAAAAGCTTGCACGCCAACTGGTAATGGCCAATTCGGCCGCAGCCTTGCTGGCGCTGTATGGGTCGTGGCCGCCAAGACGATCGTTTTCGCGGTAGCCGTAGTCCCACTCTTGGTTCTCATAGACCTT
>VGQR01000604.1 GCA_016882345.1 Cyanobacteria bacterium K_DeepCast_35m_m2_023 | reverse complement strand
GGGAGCCACGGAAGAGGTGTGCATGCCGATTCTGGAGCGGGAATCTGGCCTGGCTGTCAATGAGGGGTTTTGTTGCGGTTACAGCCCTGAGCGGATCAACCCGGGAGACAACGAGCACAAGCTCACGACGATCACCAAAGTGACCAGCGGCAGCACAGCCCAGGCGGCAACCTGGGTGGATGGTTTCTACGGCTCGATCATCGACGCTGGTACCCACCTAGCCCCGAGCCTGAAGGTGGCGGAGGCAGCCAAGGTGATTGAGAACACCCAGCGCGATCTGAACATCGCCCTAGTGAACGAACTGGCGATTATTTTCCGCCAGATGGAGATTGATACGCTCGATGTGCTTAAGGCAGCGGGCACCAAATGGAACTTCCTGCCATTTCGCCCCGGGCTGGTGGGAGGCCACTGCATCGGCGTTGACCCTTATTACCTCACCCATAAGGCTGAAGAGCTCGGCTACTATCCGCAGGTGGTGCTGGCGGGGCGGCGGATCAACGACGGCATGGGTCGCTGGTTGGCTGAGCAATTACTACTGGGTCTTGCCCAGCGGCGTCTGTCAGTGGTGGGTGCGCGTGTGCTTGTACTAGGTCTTACGTTCAAGGAAAACTGTCCGGATCTGCGCAACACCAAGGTGGTGGATCTGATCAAGGGCCTAGAGCGCTACGGCATGGATGTGGACGTGGTGGACCCCTGGGTGGATCCTGCAGAGGCTCAGCGGGAGTACGATCTGACGGTGAGCTCTTATATTCCGCTTGCGGGAGAATACGTAGCTGTGGTTGCAGCCGTAGCGCACCAAGAGTTTGTTGCGATCAATTCTGAACAATGGCGTCAGCTTTCGATACCCAGTGGTGTGCTGCTCGACCTCAAGGGCATCATTCCGCGAGAGCTTGAGCCACTGCGGATCTAATGCAAGGTTGTTGGTTGCGCAAAGTATCAATTCAGCATTGAGTAGCATCATGGCTCCGAGCATTCATTCCTCCGTCACGATTCACCCCACAGCCATCGTGGACGAAGGCGCCACGATTGGCGCTGGCAGCCGCATCTGGCACTGGGTGCACATCTGCTCAAGTGCAGTGACTGGTGAACGCTGCTCGTTCGGGCAGAACGTGTTCGTGGGCAACCAGGTGCGGATTGGCAACAACGTCAAGATCCAGAACAACGTGTCGGTGTACGACAACGTGACCTTGGAGGACGACGTGTTCTGCGGGCCAAGCATGGTGTTCACCAATGTGTATAATCCGCGCTCAGCGGTGAGTCGCAAGGACGAGTACCGCGACACGTATGTCGAGCAGGGGGCGACCCTTGGGGCCAACTGCACGGTTGTATGTGGCATCCGCATCGGGCGCTATGCCTTCATCGGCGCCGGGGCGGTCGTGAATCGCCCCGTTAAGCCCTTTGCCCTGATGGTGGGGGTGCCAGCCCGGCAGGTGGGCTGGATGAGTGCCCATGGGGAGCGGGTGGAGTTGCCCCTGGAGGGGAATGGAGAATGGATCTGCCCCGATAGCGGCGATCGCTACAGGCTGCTAGGCGATCAGCTGAGCTGCTCCCCGGCGGCGGGCTGATGCTTGGCACGGTCGCCGTGATCGGCGGCGGCATCAACGGGCTCTGCATCGCCTGGGAGCTGGCCCGCCGTGGCTGGCAGGTCGATCTGTTTGAGCGGGGGCGCTGTCTGGCCCAGACCAGCAGCGCCAGCACCAAGCTCCTGCACGGCGGCCTTCGTTATCTGGAGCAGGGCCACCTGGCCTTGGTGGCAG
>VGQR01000603.1 GCA_016882345.1 Cyanobacteria bacterium K_DeepCast_35m_m2_023 | reverse complement strand
CCCGGTGCAGCCCGATCGTGGTTTTCCCTGCATCGAGAGGTCTTCTGGCCGGCTGGTCTGTGTCGGCGGCGCCGGCTCTTTGGCGCTCGGCTGGATAATTCGTGGGCGAGCCGGTTACACCAATGCGCCAGAGACTACCCCCACCCGAACTTGAGCATGTTTGCGATCTTGAGATCGCGGTCGGCCAGCCTCTGGACATTGGCCTGACGGCCGCCGGTCTGCGGCGTGTGATCCCCATCATCGGTGGCACGGTCAGCGGCCCCTTGATCAAGGGCCGGGTCTTGCCCGGGGGAGCGGACTTCCAACTCATTCTTGAAGAGGGTCGTCAGTCCCATCTCGATGCGCGCTATGTGATCGAGCTGGACGATGGCTCCCGGATTTTTGTGCAAAACACGGCCTTGCGTGTAACTTCGGCGCAGGACGCGTTGCGCCTGCATCGGGGTGAACCGGTGGATCCGACCCGGGTTTACTTTCGGTGTCAGCCGCGGCTGGAGGCGGCTGGGGCCAACTGGAGCTGGCTGGGCCAAAGCCAGTTCGTAGGCACGGGCCAGCGCGCCCCGGATACCGTGTTTCTCAGCTTCTATCGGGTGGTCTGAGCAGGTGGATCGCTGGCCAGTACATGGGCCCGCATGAGCAGGACTTGCTCATCGACCTGGTTGAAGGCCAGGTGTTCAAAAACCAGGGTGCCGCGGTGCGGACTTTTCGCCGATCGATGGATTTGCACGACGGTGCTTTGTACGCGTAGGCGGTCACCCGGCCGTACTGGCCGCAGCCATTGCAGGTCCTCTATTTTTTGGCCGATGATGCCGCCGCGCAGGTCGATACCGGAATCGTGAATCAGTCGAAAGCAAACCGCTGCGGTGAACCAACCGCTGACGGCCAGCCCCTTGAAGGGCGATTGTCTGGCCGCCGCCTCGTCGAGGTGGAAGGCCTGCGGGTCGAATCTGCGGGCAAAGGCCAGCGCCTCGGATTCTTCCAAGAGGCTTTCGGGGGACTCGAATCGGTCGCCCAGCTTGAAGTCGCTCAGTCCTCGCATAGGGATTCCTCTGGGGGTGACGCGATGGATGGTAAGTAAGCCCTTCGACGCAGGGGCAGGTTGTTGGGGCAAACTCTCGCAGGAGTTGAGAGCCTGCCAGGAGTTAAGTCCCGCCGCTTCGTGCTCCGGCGGCTTGAACGCCTTATTCCATTTCGATCTTCGCCGACCGAACTACCTTTTGCCAGCGGTCCATCTCGGAGATCATGTAGCTCTGCAGCGCCTCGGGTGTTGACAGAGAAGGTTCCACGCCGGCATCGAACAAGGCTTTCTGGGTATCCGGCTGCGCCATGATTTTGGCAATTTCGCTGTTGAGGCGGTTGACGATCTCGCGCGGGGTATTGGCTGGCGCCAGCAGCGCCAGCCAAACCGAGGCTTCGTAGCCTGGCACGCCGGCCTCCTGCATCGTGGGCACATTGGGCAGCTGCGGAATCCGCTTGCTGGTGGTGACGGCGAGGGCCTTCAGGCGCCCGTTGGGGACATGCGTCAGGGCATTAGGGACGCCGGCAAAACTGGTCTCTACGACGCCGGCCACCAGATCGTTCGCTGCTCCGGCGCTACCACGGTAGGGCACGTGCTTCATATTGACCCCCGCCATGGCTTCGAACATGCCGCCCATCAAGTGCTGTGAGCTGCCGTTGCCCGAGGAGGCATAGTGCAACTTGTCGGGCTGAGCCTTGGCCAGTGCGATCAGTTCACGCACATTGTTGGCCGGGACCTAGGGAT
>VGQR01000602.1 GCA_016882345.1 Cyanobacteria bacterium K_DeepCast_35m_m2_023 | reverse complement strand
GTTTCATGCGATCGGAATAGTTAACTCAAACGCGGGGATGCGGACAACCAGCGCGTTGCCCTTCTCGTCCTTTGCCATGTAGGCGCCCTCCGCCTCGCTGTCGCTGTCCACCAGGTGATAACTGTTGTAATGGAACTGGTCCCCAGGGGTGAGCCGCGGGAACTGCCCCACCACGCCGTCGCCTTCGATGACCGTGCGGTGCCCCTGCGCGTTCTTCACGATCCATTTCCGTCCCGTCACCGTCACCGCATGCGGGCTGTCGTTGTGGATCGTGATGTAATAGACGAACTGGTGCGGCCGATCCGGCGGCCCCGACGCCCCCGGCACATACTCCACCCGGTCAACGCTCACCCACAGCCCCTTAGGAGCATTCCCCTTTGTGGCCATAATTCCGTTCTCCTCCTCTTCCCCTCCCCCCACAAGGCCAATCTTGGTCGCACGCGCCGCCTTCATCTCTCGTCCTACCCAAACCCAATTTTTCTTTTTTCCTTTTCCGGCTGCGGAGCCAACAAAGGCAAAAGCTTTTGGTATAAATCTCTCAACGCATCGTCGTGCAGCAAAAGGGATCTATCGATTTCTGCCAGACGCTTCAGAATGAAAGCGTTGGCTGCCACCTCCTCCCTCATCCGAATGAAGGACTCGATCACGAAGATCGACATCGCCACCGCCCGATCACTGTTTAACACCGCAGCTACCATCAAGGCCCCGTGTTCAGTAAACGCGAGGGGTGGCTTGCTTACTCCTCCACGACCAGTTTTTGATATCACATTTTGTGATATCAAAGCTCTAAGCTCCTCTCTATTAACATTTAGTAAAAATCGCTCAGGGAATCTTTTGGGATTTCTCCTTACCGCCTGGTTCAAGGCCATGGTGGTAACTCCATAAACGCCAGCAAGATCCCGATCCAAAATGACCCGCTGCCCGCGGATCACGATGATCCGCGGAATCCCGCCTCCCGCTTCCTGCATGTCCCCCATACAGGATTAGACCGCGATTTTTCAAAAAGGATGCGGCTCTTTTTTCGTGAATGTTGCACGTGAATGTGAACGCAACATTCAGCCGGAAATCCCTCGTTCACCTTCACGTTCACGTTCACAATTTTCTTCCACCTCTCGCCTTCCACCTGCCCCCAAGCCGTCGCTCGTCTACTGTCTTCGGACACTTGTCCGCCCAATCTGCAGCCAATCCATCTTCGTCCTTAAAAAACAGTCCAACGCCTCCTCCGGCCGGCACACCACCGGCTCGTTCTCGTTGAACGACGTGTTCAACACCATCGGCACGCCCGTTTCCTTCTCGAACGCCTCGATCAGCCGGTGATAGAGCGCGTCCTCGTCCGGTCGCACCGTCTGCAGCCGCGCCGTCCCGTCCACGTGCACCACCGCCGGAATCCGCCCCCGCTGCCCCTCCTTCACCACAAACACCTGCGCCATGAACGGCACCTCGTCCACCGTCTCAAACCACTCCGGCACCGCCCGCGCCAGCACGCTCGGCGCAAACGGCCGGAAACTCTCCCGCCGCTTGATCTTCGCGTTCAGCAAATCCTTCACGTCGTGCCGCCGCGGATCCGCCAGGATCGACCGGTGCCCCAGCGCCCGCGGCCCCCACTCCATCCTCCCCTGAAACCACCCCACCACCTTCCCCTCCACCAAAGCCCGCGCCACCCGCGCACACATCTGCCCCTCATCCCCATACCGCTCCACCACACAACCCTCCCTCCCAATCTCCGCCTTTCTCGACTCCACCACTTTCCCAATCTCCTC
>VGQR01000601.1 GCA_016882345.1 Cyanobacteria bacterium K_DeepCast_35m_m2_023 | reverse complement strand
CTAACCAATGTCGTCTTAATTTCACAGACATCATCATTACATTTTACATTAGAGTCAGATTCGTGTGAAATTGTTGCTTGATCTTCTGCCTCTTGAGAAACGGTTGCCTCTGGCTCAGGCGAATGTTCCATCTTAGTAATAGTAATAAGCGGCTCATCTTCATCTTCATCTTCAATAGTGAGATTAATTCCTTCCTCTTCATCTTCTTCACTACTTGATGAAACATAGTCATCTTCATCATCTGATACAACTATTTTCTCAGAAGAAACAGGCACAGGCACGTGAACAACTTTATCACTATTATTGGCGATAGTATAATTATTATTTGGTTGAATGGATTGCCGTGTATTTACAATTTCTTGAAGAACGCTTACTAACTCGGAAAGTGTATTAACACGGTCAACTACGCGGTCAATTCTGCGATTAAAATATATAAAAAGACCAATAAATGCTATGAATAAACACACCATAATAAGAGGTGTTCCAAATACAACAACTTGACTGACTAATTTGCTTAACATTTGGAATACCAAGACATAAATAATCGTTTAATTGAACGAAAATTCGGCGACCCTATCTAATATTTCTTGTGGATAATTTAGTTGCCTTAATACGCGTATTCCGCATCTTACTTGCGAAATTCCTTTTTTAATTTTATATTTATATACGGCGTCACCAGCAACAATGTCAGTTTCCATTTGTAATGTGTTGTATTTCTCCTTTCTATCTAGCAATTCGCATAAGTTGAGGAAATGTGTAGTAATCATAATATTTACATTTTTAAAGTTTGCTAAATATGCTAAATAGGAAAAGGCACTGGCAACGGCCTCATACGGATTTGTTCCTGAATATAGTTCATCAAAAATGCAAAAGTGATTGAGAGAAATATCCAAGTGAATTTGGTCAACAATCTCTTTACAACGTCTTGCTTCTGCTTGAAATAAACTGTCTCTTCCGCTGGTGTCTGGAATATTTAAATAACAGTGTAGCCGGTGATACGGTTTTATTAAACAATCTTTATAAAACCCACACGATGTTTGTTGTGTAAATATGATGTTCGCTAGGACCGTTTTAAGTAGAGTAGTTTTTCCTGATGCGTTTGGACCACTAATGACGAAATTTCCGTCGAATTTAATGTCGTTCTTTACACAATGTTGTGTTCCTGCTAAATTAGGATAATATACGCCTTTAATGCGCGGCTTCTTGCATGATTCTTTTGCAGTTCCAAAATTAATGTGACCCTCGTCTAAATTATGCTGTATTCCCTTAATTGTGTCTAAATAGCCGAAATAGTCGAGAGAATAATCAATTGCGTTACGCAAAGTTTCGTCGTGCTTGAACTCGTAAAAGGTCTTCATTACTTGACCAATATAACCAAATTTAGTGAGAGAAAACGAAAACGGTTGAAGATGTCCTAATTTTGCGCAGTGTTGCTTAATAATGTTATATGCGTTTCCAGTTGCTTCATTAAATGCGCCATAAAGTGACATTGGTCGGCAATAATCACCAAATTTTTTCATTTCTCGTGTAATATACTCCATATATGTTGATGCTTTGTGGAAAAAGTCGAAGATGTAATTGAAATTCTTATAGAACTTGATACACATAACAACGTTTTGGTAAATATTTACTATATACATCACAACTGAGAAGAGTAGATACAATTTCTGTTGTATTGACCCTCCTTCTTGAGAGAACAATCGCCATATCGCTTGTCTTTTCAGTTGTTCTACGAGTATTGTGCGATATGTAGTTAATGAGAT
>VGQR01000600.1 GCA_016882345.1 Cyanobacteria bacterium K_DeepCast_35m_m2_023 | reverse complement strand
TGGATCAAACAGAATCGGTCTGACTATGCCCCCCAGAGCATCCGTGATGGCGTCGTAGTGCTCCAGCGCAACGGAAAGCAACAACCCAGCGTGACTGCAGCACTCGATCAATTGGTAGCTGAAATCACAACAAAATCCTCTACCTAAAACGATGCCCCTCGAAAGCCAGCTAAAGCAGGCCTTCAAGGGGCTCTCGCCGGGTCCGCTCTGGCGCGGAACCGAATGATCTAAGAATCAGGCGCCGTAATCAGCCGGCGTTCTCCGCGATCAGCAGACCCTGCATGGAACAACTGGAACTCACGTGCACCTCCTCCTTGGGGGATTGATGTCAACCGGTGATGCATTCGGCGGCCAAGAGGCGCAAGCGCCGCTCAATCGCCACATCACTGCTAACGGAACTTCTCAACTTTAGCGAGATCCCAGCGGTGCGCGAGCCGACGCCCGCAATCGTAGCCAGCTGGCTACGATTAAAAAATGGTCGAGGTCCGTCAGACAGAGCGGGTTTGCCAGATGGCTTCGGGATCTTCGGGATCTCAAGGCCAGGGCGAGAGTTCAGTTCAGGTCAGGATTGAGCGCCTCATCGGCGGCAATCCCGGCGATACAAGGCCTGTCGGATCTGGTGTTTCTGAGTTGCGGATCAACTACGGCCCTGGCTACAGGGTCTGCTACCAGCAAAACGGCCCTACGTAGATCATTCTCTTGGCCGGCGGCGACAAATCCACGCAAGCCAGAGACATCGAAGAGGCGCTAGTCCTGTCCCGCCAGATCAAGGAGAACCGCTAATGGAACCCAAAACCTTTGAGTACGACGTCGCCGAGACGCTCAGAACCCCCGACGAGATGGCGGCCTATCTAGAGGCCTGCATCGAAGAAGCCAATGGTGATGCTGCCTTCATTAGCAAGGCCCTGGGGGATATTGCCCGCGCCCAGGGCATGACCGAGATCGCACGGCAGACTGGCCTCTCGCGAGAGAGCCTTTACAAGGCGCTTTCGGGCGAACGCAGCCCAAGTTTCGACACAGTCCTCAAAGTGATCTCCGCGTTAGGGCTGAAGCTCAGCGCAGGGGTGCGGGATACCGCTGAGGCGGCCTAACGCGGCATAACCAATAAAAATGCCCCGCACTGGCGGGGCTTGAAGGCAAGAAACCAGGACTGATCTCAGCCCACGCTCCAGACGCCACCAGCGATGTTCACCAGGGGAGCCACGATGCTGGTGCCAGCGAGGAACCAGGCGAAGGCTGCACCGCCGCAACCGCCGAGCCAGAAGCCGCTGGCGAACTCAGCCCAGCCAGCCTTGGTGAACAGATCAGCGGGAGGGTTGTCGATCGTGGCGTCAGCGGGCTGCACGTTGGGGCCGCGGCCAGCGGTGCCGTAGATCGAGAGGCACACGGTGAGGATCGACACCAGACCCACAGCGGCCAGCAGACCGGCGGTGCTGGCGTATTCGGTGGCGCGCAGGGGGCCGCAGATGGTGAAGGGGCCGTAGAGGAAGAAGCCATGGGCCATGCCCACTTCCAAGCCGCGACGATTCGGCGACAGGGAAGGGCGATAAGCCGGCAGCGCGCTCAGGAAGGCGCGGCTGAAATAGCTGCTGTTGACGGGAGTGGCCAGATTGCCGACGCAGGGGTCGGCGACGGGGGTCACGGTCATCGGTGGAAGGGAGATGGTTGGCGGCGATGAAGCGGCGACGGCTCAGTCGCGGGCTTCGATCACGTTGAACAGCAGGGCCATGGCCACCGCAGGAGCCAGGATCCCGACAAGGGGCAC
>VGQR01000599.1 GCA_016882345.1 Cyanobacteria bacterium K_DeepCast_35m_m2_023 | reverse complement strand
AATATCCTTTGACCGCAGGGGTTCTGGGTCCCTCTTTCTGGTCCTCGCCTGAGCACTGCCACCACTCAACCGACAACTTGTGGTGGAGTAAAAGTGGAGTGACATAGGCAGATCCCCTCTGCCGCAGCAGGCAGACCCATGCTGTGCATGAGACCGCTGCCGGCGCTGCCGTCGGCGGTGTCATCGAGCAGCGGCACGCCCGCGTGCTGCAGGATTTGCACCGCATCGCCCCAGCCCAGTTGCCGCAGTTGCTGATTGCGTCGTCTCAGGTGGGGGCTGAGATCAGCGTCATGCTGATCGCTCCAGGGGGTGCTGTAGGTGTTTTCGAGCACGACGCGCACGTCAACGCCCTGCCGGTGTTTGTGGGCCAGGGCATCAGCGATGCGAGGCAGGGAGAGTTCCTGAACCGCCACCAGAATTTGCTGCTCAGCCTGGTTGATGCTGGCCAGCACCATGGCCTCCAGGTCATCGCCGCGGCGCCATTGGCCGGTGATCGGACTGCGGTAGCGACTGCCCTGACGGTGATTGAAGGCCACTTCAATCCCAGCGGGCATTGCTCGGGAGACCGGTGCTTGTCCCTCAATCCCCGCACGGGCTGTACATCCTGCCAACAGCAGCGACGAGGCCAGAATCAGCAGGCTGCGCTGCAGTGACGATCGGATCATGGCGGTGGGGACCTCTCAACGGAGCGTTCCCACCGCCATAGGTGTTCAGTGGTGACCGGGCATCTCAGCCGTGCGCAACATCAAAACGAACCAAGCGGTGGCCACGAGCACGGCCGCCAGAATGCTGGCCTGAATGCTGACACGGCTCATCAGCAGCGGCACGATCAACGGGAAAGACAACGCCCCCAGCAAGGGGGTGAAGGCGACGACGGAGCGTTTCAGAACCATTCGAGTTGGGCCTGGTCGGCCGGGTTGCTGTTGTCTTCTGGAGTGGTGCGGCTGAAGGCCAGAGTGATGTGACGCTTCTGTTCGCCGTCGGCGGCCACAGCTTCGATTGGATAGAGCTGCTCACCATCGCGGAAGGGCACCTGAATCCGGAAGGTGCCATCGGCCGAGAGGGGGACATCCTCTCCGCCGATCGTCAGTCGGGCCGCCGGATCAGTGGCGCCGTACACGATCAGTTCTGCGTCGGCCACCAGCCAGAACGAGCGTTGGCGTGCGATCAAGCCCGCACCGGATTCGTTGCGGCCACTGGCCCACAACCCGGCTCCGGAGTCATTGAGCCGCGCACCGGACAGCAGTTGTTCGTCCAGCTCATGGAAGGCTTCGGAGCCCCGACCCAGGCGACGCCAGCGGGATGTGGCTGTCTGGTAGAGACGCTCGTGCAGGCCGGTGTCAGCCGGTTCGACCAGGGTCGTGCCCAGCTCGGCAGGGGATGCATCCAGGGAGAAGGGCACAAATTGATCGAGAATCTGTTCGCTGGGATGCAGGGCAGGGACCCGGGCGACCGACGAGAACGCCAGGGAGATCCAGCCACCCGACCCACCTTTGCGGTATCCCAGTTCGACGCGGTAGTCGCGGTCGCTCAGGGGTACCGGTAAATACCACTCGGTGGCGTGGCTGTCGACGACCACCTCTTGCAGGGTGTGGGGGTGGCTGGATCCCGGGGCCAGGTTGGTCACATCGGCCACGCGCAGGCACAGCTGGGTCGCACCGGCAGCCTGGGCACTTTCACGATCGGACTGGGAAATGTCCCAGAACACATAGGCCCATTGCGGATCGCGGGGCAGAAACACCACGTGGGTTTCGGCGGGGGGCCTG
>VGQR01000598.1 GCA_016882345.1 Cyanobacteria bacterium K_DeepCast_35m_m2_023 | reverse complement strand
TGCAATTTTTCATCGGCCTGTATTTAGAGTGACCATTACGGCAAGGCACTACAAAAAAAATCGATCACACCTCGAACCCCCGACCAACCCCGAACGACTCCGTAAATTATTGCAACAATCACCCCAGCGCCGCCCGTCGATCCAATGGACTCAATGAGTTAATGCTGTAAAATAGAGCAGTTAAATGCATTATCTCAACCACAATGCTAATGATTAATAACCGCCTCAGCGTCGCATTCTCTCGCGGTAATCGCTCAAAGGGTTTTACCCTGGTCGAGTTACTGATTGTCGTGGTCATCATCGGCATTCTCTCAGCCGTTGGCATTCCCGCCTATCTCAGGCAGGCTCAAACAGCCAAAATCAATGCATCCAAAAGCGGTGCCTCCAATGCAGCCCGCTCCTGCGCAGCCTTTTTGGCCGGTGATACCACGGGTGTAACCTTCTCAAATCCCCCTAACGTTACTGGGACCTGCCGTGCCATTGGCACGGAGAGCGTGTTCACCTTCACCAAGGACGTCAGAGCAGTTGTCACTGTTGGAACATCGGGCCAAGTAGGCGAGGCCGCAATTATTCCCTAAAGTGCTGAAGGAATTTCGATCACAATAGGTAATTCCTTTAAAAAACTGTATCAAAATATAATTACAGCCACAACGATAAATTTTGACTATCTATTTCAATCGAACTGTACGCCAAAGACTTGAATGAAAGGGTGTTGACTAACCCATCGAACAGTTGCCCAACGCAATGTTTCATGGCGATCAAAAGGTTCACTCAAGGCTGCCATAGTGATGGTACAGCGATCGCCTGATTGAATCTGGTGATTGGCAAACGCGGCTATTTGCATCCCGCTCGAGCTCACATCGAGTACCTCAGCCTGGATCGAGGAGGATTCCTTGGAGTGGAAAAAACAGACTTCGACCTGGGCATGCTCAGGCAGCGGCTTGCGGCGTTCTTGCTGCCGTCTTTCCATCGCCTCCTGCGCTCGCGCCAGCACCACGTCATGTGCTGCAAAAGGATCGCTGGGCAGGTGTGTTTGGGTCATGTTAGGCGATCCTCACAACCAAGTCCAATCCCCAAATTAGCTGAGCAGGACCATTCAGTCGACCGCCAGGGCAGCAGCCGTTGATGGATCAGAACCTGATTGGTGCTGCTCGGCGGCAGAGGTAGCTGTTGGCGCAGCAGAACCACAACAGCCCCAGAGCCCTGCGGTGTCGCCGTGGCTCCGCCGCTGCTCAACCCGTCAATCACCACCCGATTGAGCGCCTGACCACTGCTGGGGGTGCCATCGAGGCCGAATGCCCCGCCACAGCGCATGAGCACGTGACCGCGCCAGATGGCCTCGCTGGGCTTTCCGAGGCTGTACGTCACGGGGCCCTGGGGAGTTTCGAGATGCAGCAGCACCGCACGACCGGCCAGGTTGCAAGCCGCCGCCGCCCCCTCTGGCAGCTGGGTGGCTGCGCTGGTGGCCCGCAACAGATCGCCCCGCAGCAGGTCCAACGCCCGTTGGGCCACCACGCGCTCACGCAGCACCCTTGCCAGGCGCTGGCTGTTTTGGCCCTCGGCCAGCACCGCTTGCAGCGTCAGGGCACAAAGGCTCATGCCCAGGCCAAAGGCCATCAACAGCTCCACCAGGGTGAAACCGGCCGACGGGACGCCAGCGAACGATCGTGCACGACGGAGCTGTAGCGCATGAACAAACCTCATGAACGGTTCAAAGCAAAGAATCAACAACGCAGTCGGTGCTGCGCGGCACTGCCCCTGACTGGGCGGTAC
>VGQR01000597.1 GCA_016882345.1 Cyanobacteria bacterium K_DeepCast_35m_m2_023 | reverse complement strand
GTGAACCTGTCGAAGCGGCGGTGATTACCGTTCCTGCTTATTTCAATGACGCGCAGCGTCAGGCCACGCGTGATGCAGGCCGTCTCGCTGGCATCAGCGTTGAGCGCATCCTGAATGAGCCCACCGCCGCGGCCCTGGCCTATGGATTCGACCGCAGCACCGTCAAACGGGTGCTGGTGTTCGATCTTGGCGGCGGCACCTTTGATGTTTCCATCCTTCGTGTGGCCCAGGGCGTGTTTGACGTCAAGGCCACCAGCGGTGACACCCAGCTCGGCGGCAACGACTGGGATCGACGCATCGTCGATTGGCTGGCCGATGCCTTCCAGAAGGAGCATGAGATCGATCTCCGCCGAGACCGTCAGGCTCTGCAGCGGCTGACCGAGGCTGCAGAGAAGGCCAAGATCGAGCTCAGCGGGGTGCAGAGCACTCCCATCTCGCTCCCATTCATTGCCACGGGCAAAGACGGCCCGCTGCACATCGAAACCACCCTGGAGCGGAGCAGTTTCGAGGCGCTTTGTCCTGACCTGCTGGACCGCCTGCTGCGGCCTGTGCAACGGGCCTTGCGGGATTCCGGCTTCGCTGCCGAGGACATCGACGATGTGGTGCTGGTGGGTGGTTCCACCCGCATGCCGATGGTCCAGCAGATGGTTCGCACTCTGATCCCTCTGGAACCCTGTCAGTCGGTGAACCCCGATGAGGTCGTCGCCATCGGTGCAGCTGTGCAGGCCGGCATCCTCACCGGCGAGCTGCGCGATCTGATGCTCAACGATGTCACTCCTCTCTCCCTTGGTCTGGAGACGATTGGCGGGGTGATGAAGGTTCTGATCCCTCGCAACACCTCGATCCCGGTGCGCAAGAGCGATCTGTTCAGCACCTCTGAAGCCAATCAGAGCTCTGTGGAGATCCACGTGCTCCAGGGCGAGCGACAGATGGCCGACGGCAACAAGAGCCTTGGTCGCTTCCGCCTGTCCGGTATTCCTCCGGCTCCCCGCGGTGTACCTCAGGTGCAGGTGTCGTTTGACATCGATGCCAATGGTCTCTTGCAGGTTTCAGCCACCGATCGCACCACAGGGCGCCAACAGAGCGTGAGCATCCAAGGCGGATCGAACCTCAGTGAGGAGGAGATCAAGACCCTGATCGAAGAGGCCGAGCAGAAGGCCAGCGAAGACCGCCGCAAGCGTGCTGAGATTGATCGCCGCAATCGGGCTCAAACGCTCGTCGGTCAGGCGGAACGTCGCCTGCGCGATGCCGCCCTGGAGTTGGGTCCCTACGGAGCGGAGCGGCAGCAACGGGCTGTCGAGCTGGCCATGCGTGATGTGCAGGAGCAACTCAGCAGTGGTGACCTGACGGATCTTGACCTCGGCGTGAGCCAGTTGCAGGAAGCCATTTATGCCCTTAATCGTCGCCTCGCCAGTGAGCGAAAACAGGACTCCAATCCTCTGCAGGGCATCAAGAACACCTTGGGATCGCTCAAGGATGAACTGTTCGCCGATGACGATTGGGATGACTGGGAGCGTGGCGGGCGTGGTCGCGATCCCTGGGCTGAACCCTCCTGGTCTGCATCCCGTAACGGCGGAGGCTGGCAGGAGGAGCGCTGGGACCGACCCAGTTGGGACGCTCCCCCAGCCCGCGGCTCCGTGGGCCTGATGGACGATCGCTACGGCGGTGAGCGCTATGAGGCTGAGCCGTATGGTCGCGGCCGCTCTGAGGCTGAGCGGCTGCCGGATCGGTATGCGGATCGGTATGCGGATCGTGATGACGAACGTCGTTATG
>VGQR01000596.1 GCA_016882345.1 Cyanobacteria bacterium K_DeepCast_35m_m2_023 | reverse complement strand
AGCTAAAAATAACAAAGCTTTATTTGAGATTAATAAGTTTGATGCTGACATATTCGGGGGGAGAATGTCTTCTTCTGGTAGTATATTGCTTGATCCATATACAATAAATTTTGTATATGCCTTGAACTCAGCAAGTATTCCAGAAATTAGCAAGTTATGCCACCAGGAGTCATTGAAAGTGGCGGTGTGATAAGCGCTAATGGTATGTGGTCTACCAATGGTAATTCGCTTGAAGAACAGTTATATAATTTATATACAAAATCAGAAATTCTTGCTAAAAATATAACTATAAACAATTTTTCTATTGATAACCTAATACAGGCAGTCAGTAATTCAAACTATAACCTTAAATCTTTTAAAGATGATCTAAAAGCGGCGATATTAACAGAAAAAACCGATATTAGTGAATTAAAAGCTGCTGTAGAATTTGTAAAAGGGCTTTTTAGTTTAAAGGATGTAACCTTTAAAACAAAGTATACAGCTGCTGCTGCCTCTGCCACTTTTAATTTATATAATCTGGATATTGACCTTATTTCAGTATTTTCGTTCTATTTGTCTAAACCTGCTCCTGGCCGGAGTTATACCGACTCCACCCCTACTAAACTAACTCTTAAAGCTATAGGTAATTTATTTGCTCCCAAAAAAGAAGCGGATACTAAAGAATTAGAAGACTTGTTGAATACTATTGCTACAGCAAAAAAGAACTAGAAGCTATCGATAAAATATTATTATTTACGATTACTATATTTGGTAATTTACATAGCAGAACACTCAAGAAGAACTACAAGGTATAAAAAACTAAAAATATATATTTTTAGCAAGAAATAATGTACATTGGAATTGAAAAATATTATTTATTATATGAGAAAAAATTATTTACCTAAAAAGCTAAGACAAAAAAATTACTTATTAATGGCGGTAATTTTTTTTATTATTTTCTTGATATATGCAGTTACTATAGTGAAACTTTCGGGTTAATTTAGATAACCGATGAAATAATCTCAAGACCTTACTTGATTTGTTGAAGCGTAATTGCTATCATGGCCAGACTTTTTAAAATATTTCATATTATCAAAATAGCCATGTACAGTGTTTTTTGTAATGTTTTACCTATTGTTTTAATTGCACTTATTGGAAGTTTTATAAGGAAGAAGTGGCTTATTTCTGATGAATTTTGGCGCGGACTAGAAAAATTATCTTTTTATATTCTATTTCCTGCTGTCTTGTTTGGTAGTACCTATAGGCTTGAACTAGCTGCAACACAATTTTTTCAATTAGTTATTGCTTTGGTAATATCAAATTTAATAATTTCTGGCCTTGCCATCTATCATCAAACAAAAGAAAACTACGATAAAGCTCAATTTACTTCATTATTTCAAGGGGCTACTAGATATAACAATTATATTTTCTTTGCCCTAAGTTCTGCTTTATTTGGGGAAAACGGTTTATCAGTAGTAGCTAGCATTTCACCCTATATGATAGTACTAACTAATGTTACAGCCATCATGTGTTTTGTTTATTATTTGCCTCCAGAAAGTGGAGGAGCTTCTAAAAGACAAAGTATGACATTAATGGCAAAATCTATCATAACCAATCCTTTCGTTATTGCGAGTTTAGTTGGTTTTGCATTTAACTATTTCAAAATTGAGTTAAATATGGGAATCGAAAAAACAATTGACAGCATAGCGAATTCGGCTTTGGCAATTGGCATATTAATAGTTGGTGCTAGTCTAAAATTTAAAATTAATCCTGATCATATGAAAATAATCATTTCTGCAAGCTTT
>VGQR01000595.1 GCA_016882345.1 Cyanobacteria bacterium K_DeepCast_35m_m2_023 | reverse complement strand
CACGATGCACTTGCCCCGTAATGCCTCGGGCCCTGGCGCCTGTGGGGCAAAGTGACGCGCCAGGGTGAACAGGTCCAGCAAACCCTGGCTGGGATGGCTGTGCAGGCCGTCTCCGCCATTGAGCACGGCCACCTGATCCCCTGCCGCATCGAGGGCCTCGGCCAGCTGCTGGGGCACCGCAGCGGTGCGGTGCCGCACCACCAGCAGTTCGGCACCCATGGCCACATAGGTGCGCACGGAGTCCAGCAGGCTCTCGCCCTTTCTCAAGGAACTCGACGATGGCGAAAAGCTCTGCACGTCGGCAGACAGCCGCCGCGCCGCCAGCTCAAAGCTGCTGCGGGTGCGAGTGCTGGGTTCAAAGAAGAGTGTGGTGACCAGGCGGCCCTGCAGGGCCGGCAGCTTGCGGGCACCGCTGGTGGGCATGGCCCGAAAACGCTGGGCCAGATCCAGCACCATGGCGTAATCGTCAAGCGCAAAGGCCGCCAAATCGAGCACGTGGCGGTGGGTCCAGTCGCTCAAGGGCTGCCGGGGCGCACAGCCTCAGGGTAGGGGGCGATGGCGGCTGAGCCCAGTGGTCGGCCTTACCTGGTAATACCTCAGCGTTTGCCATCATGGCCGCACCCGTGAGCAGCGCCCTCACCAGCAAAGGCCAGGTGACGATTCCCAAAATCCTGCGGCAGCAGCTGGGGCTGAGCCGCGGCAGCAGAGTCAGCTTCGAACTGGTCGGCGACCACATCGAAGTCAGAGCCGCAAAAGGCAAGACGCCACAGCAGAGCAGCAGCTTTGGCCTACTCAAAACCGACGTTCGCCCCGTGCCCGCCGATTTCGACCCCGCGAACCTGCTGCAGCCGTGATCGGTGTCGACACCAATGTGCTGGTCCGCTACTTCGTGGAGGAACGGGACGCCGACACGGCAACTCAGGGGCAACGTGCAGCTGCGCGCCGCCTGATCGAATCAGGCCAGCCGTTGTTCGTACCCAAGAGCGTGGTACTCGAGCTCGAGTGGGTGCTGCGGGGGTACTACCGATTTGCCAAGGACCAAGTCGCCCAGGCCTTTGAGGCCTTGCTACAGCTCCCTGACCTCGAGATTGAAGATCGCTCGGTTGTGGAACAAGCCCTTGCCGGCCTGCAGAAGGGCCTGGATTTTGCCGATGCCTTGCACCATGCCAGTTGCCGGCGCTGCAACGCTGTTGCCTCGTTCAACACGCGCAGCCTTGCCGGGCCCGCGCGCTTGATGAACCTGCAGCCCAGGGTGATCACACCCCAGTGAAGCTGAAGGCCTGCTCGCGTCTGGGGGTTGCATCCCCCTTGGCCCGCCGGCTGACGCTGCGGCTGGCGCGCAGGTACCAGCGCCAGGGCAGCTCTTGCCCCTGACTGATGCCGATGCGGGTGGTCTGAAGCAGCTCTGCGGCTGGTTTCAGATGCGCAAGAGCCGCCGGCCTGGGCGCGAGCCACAACCCCTGGTCGGGATGCACCGGTTGGGCGTCGTGGCTGCGGTCGATGCCAAATTGACGGGCCAGCAATGCCGGACCTGCCGCCACCCGCTCGGGTTCATCGGGCAGCCAGGCCGCGCGCAGCAACACCCCATTGGCCCAATCAACCCGATGGGTCACCACATTGACGCAGTGGTGAATGCCATAGCTCACATAGACATAAAACCGCCCTGGCTCACCAAACAGCGTTTCGTTGCTGGGGGTGCGGCGGCGATACCCGTGGCAGGCGGGCTCCTCCTGGGAATACGCCTCCGTTTCCACAAGCACGCCCCACAGCAGCTCGCCACCTTCTTGGCGC
>VGQR01000594.1 GCA_016882345.1 Cyanobacteria bacterium K_DeepCast_35m_m2_023 | reverse complement strand
AGTGGCAATGACACCCTTCAGGCAGGTGCTGGCAATGATGTGATCTATGGCGGCAGCTCCACAGCCGCCAACACCGATCCCAAAGAAATCGACACCGTTGTCCTCACCGGCAACGCCAGCGATTACACCATCTCCAGAGCCACAGACTCCATCTTTGGCTATGTCTACTACATCAAAGACAATCGAGCCGGCTCTCCCGATGGGCTAGACACCCTCTACGACATTGATAAGCTGACGTTCAAAGACGGTTATGTTGAGGTACCAAAAGATAAGCCGGTTTTTGTTAGCAATTCACTCGCTCTCAGCTATTTAGCCTCTGCATTCTCAATTGATCTACCGGAATCCGCAACCTCTCAACTCAGTGCCGTCGTTCTTGAAGGTGGAGTGGTCACCTACGGTCCACCAAAAACTTCTGGAACCTACGGAACTCTTACAGTGTCCACAACAGGCGCCACAAGTTTCATAGGTGTTTCAGCTGCAATTACAGCCCAGTCCACATCAACCCTCACCGATAGCTTCTCGATCACCGCGTCAAGCAGTGGTCAAACAGCCACTGCCATATACAACGTAGCAATCGCCAACCCAACTGCAGAAAACACTCTGCTGATTTCTGCCACTGCTTCTGGCAGCATAGATGGCATCAGCTTTGGCTCTGCTGCCACCACCGGTGCCTATGCCGGCAAACTGCTCAATTCCATCAATCTTGGTAGTGGCGTAGATACAGCCACACTCACCGATGCTGCAAGCACTACCGCAGCACTCACCCTCAATGGTGGCGCTGGCTTTGATCGGCTCAACGGCAATGCCTCTGCCAACAACCTCACACTCACAGGGCTCGATCAAGGGACCCTTGATCTCGTCTCCTTCTCCAGCATCGAGAACATCTACCTAGAAGGCGGCAACGACATTGCTGATCTCAATCTCAATGGCACCGCTGCCCTCACTAGCAAGCGACAACTCCGCTTTGATGCCGGAAACGGCAGCGATCAGCTCACCCTGCGGCTCAATGCACAGGAACGGCAGAACCTGGTCGCAACCAATCAACTGGCTGCACTGCAGAGCTACATCAACAAACCAACCGGGCAGACCCTCAACCTCAGCCTGCTTGAGGTGGATCTGGTCTTCACCAATTTTGAAAGAGGTGTGCTGGTCAACTTAAACCAAGCACCCACTGACCTAACGCTCTCCAGCGCCGTCTTCAATGAAAACATCGCTGCTGGTACTACTGTTGCAATATTGGGCACCACCGACCCCGATAGCGGCGACACCTTCTCCTATTCACTGGTCTCTGGCACTGGCAGCACCGATAACGCTGCCTTCTCCATTGCCGGCAATCAACTCAAGATCAAGGATTCTCCTGATTTTGAAACCAAGTCTTCCTACAGCATCCGTCTGCGCACCACTGATGCTGGTGGGTTGGTGTTTGAGAAGGCGATTACCCTATCCGTTGGCAATCAGAACGATTCCCCCACAGGAACCCCAACACTCTCAGGGAACTTCAAGGTCGGTGAAGTCATCACAATTGACAATACTCCCATCAAAGACGCAGATAACTTCTCAGGATTCACCCCTGAGTTCAAATACTCATGGGAGGTTTCTCCCAATGGAACCACCTGGACCAAACTGACCACCACCGACGCCACCGACCAAAACAACACCTACATACTGACTACCACAGAAGTCGGCAAACAGGTTCGTGGCGTTGTGAGTTATCTGGATGGTTATGGCACTCAGGAATCCGTTGCTTCCTCTGGGTCTTCTGTAACACCTGCTCCGACCTATTCCCTAACA
>VGQR01000593.1 GCA_016882345.1 Cyanobacteria bacterium K_DeepCast_35m_m2_023 | reverse complement strand
AGATACCGTCGGGTAGCGATGGCGTCCGCATCCATCCATGGCATCGGCGACGGCAATGCACGACAGACATCACGGCCATTGGCTGCAACGGACGCTGCTGGGACTGGGCAGTCCTATCGCCCTGGCGTGCGCCACCGCGGTGCAACCCAGCCAGGCCCTGCCCGCACCACCCCCCGTGCAGAGCAGCGGCGGGATCGCCATCCAGAGCCAGGCAGCCGGCACGCCCAACACGATCAGTGGCTATCTGTTCGCTCCGCTGAGCCAGGGCATGGCTGGCCAGGTCCTGTTCGTGGACATCGCCGCCAACCTCAACCTGGGGGGTGTTCTGACCCAGCAGAACACCATCAACGCCGGAGCGAGCAGCCGACTGGGCTATCGCTGGCTGAGTCCTGATCAGCGCTGGATCTTCGGCGTCAACACGGGTGTCGACACCCGACAGGCGTACAGCCAATACGCCTATCAGGCGGGGATCGGTGGTGAAGCCCTCAGCCGCGGCCTTGAGTTGCGCGTCAATGGCACGATCCCGTTCGCCAATCAGGTGGAGAAGGTTCAGAGCGGTTGGAGCAACGCCACCTTGATCAACAACCAGCTGCTGCTCGATGGCTGGAACCAGTACGTGGTGTCGCTCAACAGCCTGAACCTGGAGGCCGGCGTGCCGCTGGCCCGCTGGGGTGGCGACAGTCTTTGGCTGTACGCCTCGTACTACTACCTCGACGGCGCCGTCGTCAGCGGCAGCTCGGGGGTGCGTGGGCGCAGCGAGCTTCGCCTCGGCAGCCAGCTGTCGGTGGGAGCCACCCTCTCCCTACGACAACCTGTTCCAGCTGCAGGCCAGCGGCTATCTGCGCTATGGGGCCAAACCCATGGCCGGCAAGGCCAGCGATGCGATCGCCCAGGCCGAGCGGACGTTCTTGGCGTTGCGGGGCCTGCGATGCAG
Source organism: Cyanobacteria bacterium K_DeepCast_35m_m2_023 (assembly GCA_016882345.1). The sequence continues at coordinate 861 of VGQR01000593.1, read as the reverse complement.
CGCGAGACCGACATCCGCATGATCAATGCCACCGAATCGCTACCTCGCAGCGTCGCCACCAACCCCGGCCATGGCGGCGCCGCCTGGGTGGTCAAGTGCACGGGAACCACCAGCACCACCAGCAGCGCCAACGTGCAGTGCGCCCACGCCAGCCTGGCGGCCCTACTGGCCAACCCTGCCGCCAACGATGTCTTGCTCGTCGGAGGCGGCGCGCCCTCACGCGCCGACCTGGCAGGAACAACCCTGCGCCTCCCGGTGGGCACCCAGTTGAGCGGCAGCGGCACTGCCCCGACCCTGGCGACCCAATTCGGAGCGGTCAACCTGAATCCGGTCTTTGGCACAACCGTCGGCGCAGCACCCACGATGAGCAATGGCGTCATCAGCATCGGCAGCAATACAACCATCAGCGGCTTCAACTTCAGCAACGCATCAATCACCAACTACAGCACCAGCAATGTGGTGATTGCGAACAACAGATTTGAAGGCTCCTACACGGACAATCCCACAAGCCTGGCTGCCGCAGAGGCCTTTGCAGCGATCAACGTGTCGGCCAATGCGCTGCCCGTCATTCAACTCGATGGCGTCAGCAATCTCACGGTGAGCAACAACGTCTTTCGCTACCCCCAGGTCCAAACCTATGCCTCCCAAAGCGGCGCCTTGGACGGTGGAGGCAGCACGCAGGTTTGCAATCAAAACAACACCAACCGCAACGGGGCCGTGACGGGCAAAGGCAACAGCTCGGGGCTCTGCCTGAGCGGCAACGCCATCCGCATGACCAACAGCCGCAATGTGGTGATCAGCGGCAACACGGTCACAGGCGCATTGGATGAAGCCTTCCGGATCAACAATCCTTCCGGAACT
>VGQR01000592.1 GCA_016882345.1 Cyanobacteria bacterium K_DeepCast_35m_m2_023 | reverse complement strand
CCCGCAATGAGCCGTTACGTCTTCACCTCTGAATCGGTCACCGAGGGCCATCCCGACAAGATCTGTGACCAGGTGAGCGATGCGGTGCTGGACGCCCTGCTGGCCCAGGACCCCGCCAGCCGCGTGGCCTGCGAAACCGTGGTCAACACCGGCCTGTGCCTGATCACCGGCGAAGTGACCACCACCGCCCGGGTTGACTTCAACACCCTGGTGCGGGGCGTCATTCAAAAGATCGGCTACAGCGGCGCCCGCGCCGGCGGCTTTGACGCCAACAGCTGCGCCGTGCTGGTGGCCCTCGATCAGCAGTCGCCCGACATCGCCCAGGGGGTCAACGAAGCCGATGACCATGCCGGCGACCCGCTCGACCTGATCGGCGCCGGCGACCAGGGAATCATGTTTGGTTACGCCTGCGACGAGACGCCCGAGCTGATGCCGCTGCCGATCAGCCTGGCCCACCGCCTGGCGCGGCGCTTGGCCGAAGTGCGCCACAACGGCACCCTGGGCTACCTGCTGCCTGACGGCAAAACCCAGGTGAGCGTGGTCTACGAGAACGACCAGCCCGTGGCGATCGACACGATCCTGATCTCGACCCAGCACACCGCTGAGATCGACGGCATCAGCGACGAAAAGGCCATGCGCGAGCGCATCAGCGCCGACCTCTGGTCGCACGTGGTGGAGCCCGCCACCAGCGACCTGAACCTCAAGCCCAGCAAAGACGTCACCCGTTTTCTGGTGAACCCCACCGGCAAATTCGTGGTGGGCGGGCCCCAGGGTGATGCCGGCCTGACCGGCCGCAAGATCATCGTCGACACCTATGGCGGCTATGCCCGCCACGGCGGCGGCGCTTTCTCGGGCAAAGACCCCACCAAGGTGGACCGCTCGGCCGCCTATGCCGCCCGCTATGTGGCCAAGGCGCTGGTGGCGGCCGGCCTGGCCCGCAAGGCCGAGGTGCAGCTGAGCTATGCCATCGGCGTGGCCCGCCCGGTGAGCATCCTGGTGGAGAGCTTCGGCACCGGCAAACTAGCCGACGCCGATCTCACCGCCCTGGTGCAGGAGCATTTCGACCTGCGCCCCGGCGCCATCATCAAAACCTTCGGCCTGCGCAACCTGCCCCAGCAACGGGGCGGCCGCTTTTACCAGGATGTGGCCGCCTATGGCCACTTCGGCCGCAGCGACCTGGCCCTGCCCTGGGAAGAGGTGAGCACCATCGCGGCCACCCTGCGCCAGGCCACCGCCAGCCGCGTTGCCGCCTGAGGCAGCTGCCGCGCAGCCGCCACTGGGCCTGGGCGTTGACCTGGGCAGCAGCGGCCTGAGGATTGCCCTGATGGCCGCGGCCCGGCAGGGGGTGGCTGAGCCCATCTGGCAGGCGGCCAGCCCCTACCCCGGCCCTTTCGAAGACCCCCGCAGCTGGTGGCAGGGGTTGATCAACCTCTGCCAGCCGATCCCGGCTGAGCTGCGCAAGCGGGTGGGGGCGATCGCGATCGACGGCACCTCGGGCACCCTGCTGCTGTGCCGACCCGATGGCAGCCTGCTGCCAGGGGAGCTGGGGCTGGCCCTGCCCTACCACCTGGCTTGCAGCGAGCAGGCCGCGACCGCCCAAGCCCTGGCCAACGGCGGTCCCAACCCCGCCAGCGCCGCTGCGGCCAGTGCCAGCGGCAGCCTGGCCCGGGCCCTGCGGCTGGTGCAGCAGGCCACCAGCATGCATCCCGCGTTGCATCCCGCCCACGGGCTGCTGCTGCGCCATCAGGCCGACTGGCTGATGGGCCAGCTGCTGGGCCACTGGCGCTGCGGCGAGGC
>VGQR01000591.1 GCA_016882345.1 Cyanobacteria bacterium K_DeepCast_35m_m2_023 | reverse complement strand
GGGGGAGGGGTGGTCGGGTGGGGTGGGGGGGGGGGATGTGTGCGTAGCGTGCATGCATGTGTCGAACCTTTGGTACATTCTCATTATAAGAGCCTCATTCGCCTTGTCCACCAACAAAACAGCTCGCCACGTCCATGACCGTGCTGTACACCCCCCAGATCGGGAAGGATTTTGTGTACGAGGTGAGAGACGAGCGCGGCATCCGCTTCATCGTGGACCTCTCCGACGAGGACCAGGGGCCCACCTGTTCCTGCCTCCGTATTCAAGTGAGGACCGCCGACACCCACATGCACGAGCCCAACCCATTTACACACAATATATACATGCTCATCAACTCATCAATCGATCCATGCCCATGCCAAACATAAACAGCAACGACAGCTGCCGTGCATGCACGCACTCGCCGTGTTCGTGCATCGACAGCAGACACGCGGCGAGACGTACGGCCTGCCGGAGCCCTACGCAACGCCTGTGGCCCTTATCAGCCCCCTGTACGCGCTGCCGACGCTGGCGCAGCAGTACGCGGCAGTGCCCCTGCTGCCCGGGATCCCGCCCTTGAAAAAGGACGCCACAATCTTCCCGCCGCTCGCGGCCGTGGAGGTGGTGGCGGAGGATGCGGGCGGCGGGAAGAACAGGGCGGCGGCGGGGGCGGTCGAGCGCACGTGCAGTGTGGAAGAGGCGCACCGCCTTGGCGCACCCTTGACGGAGGCAGGGGAGGAGTTCCTAGCGGCTCAGGTGGAGGAGGGTCAGGAGGAGGGGGAGGGGGAGGGGGAGGACGGGGATGAGGGCGGGCATGATGAGGGCGGGGCCAGCAGCGAGGGCGAGGCAGACCACGAGGGAGATGGAAGAGAGAACGCTCGGCGGCTGCGCCGCCTCGATTTGGCGGCGTCCCTCCTGCGGGAGAACCTGGTGGACGGGCAACTGTCGTACAAAAGCGTGGTGGAGGGGTCCTCGGGGCTTAACCAGGCGCTCTTGACGTGGCTGCTGCCCGTGTTGCGGCGCCGGGGGGTGATCGTGATGGAAGAGACGAGGGACGACTACATCATCCGCCCGGGGCCGCGCTTTTGGGACGTGTTGGAGTCGGATGGGGACGAGTCGGAGGAAGATGAAGCGGAGATCGCCGAGCAGCGACAAGTAGTGCGGGAGCAACAACAGCAGGAGGCGCGGCTCCAGGCGCGGCAGCGGCAACGGCGGCAGCAAGAGGGGCAGGAGGGGGCCGGTGCGAAGCGGCGACGGGCTTGGGGGACCTCATGCTCGTACTGCCACGCGAAGAAGATCAAGTGCGGGCGGCATCGAAAGTGCCTCAACAAGCGGGTGGAGACAGAGGAGGGCGGATCGGCGGCAGCGGGCGGCGGGCACGAGGCAACGGGTGACGACGAGTGCGAGGAGGAGGGAGCAACGGCAGCGGCGGCGGCGGGGGACGAGGAGGGGGCGACGGCGGCGGAGGATGAGAACGAGGAGCTGCGGGAGGAGGAAGAGGCACCACCGCACGCGATGCAGGAGGGTCCGCGGAGGCCGGTGGTCTGGGGGCTGCGGCCGGACGAAGGCATGGCCTTTGCCGCGGTGATTTCTCGGCATGCCCCGCCACCTCCTCCCCCGGAGCGGCTGCGGCGTGTCGGAGGGAAGCGGATGGGGCCACCCAAACGGAAACGCATCCCGAACGCGGGATCGCAGCCGTCGCAGCTTTTCCAGTCGCAAGCATCGCAGGGATGAATGGATAGAGGGGAAAGTAAAGGATTGCTCCAGCAGGGAACAGCGTGGGGGTGTTTCTTTTTTTTGGGGGGTGGGGGGGTTAAG
>VGQR01000590.1 GCA_016882345.1 Cyanobacteria bacterium K_DeepCast_35m_m2_023 | reverse complement strand
CGGCGTGAAACACCACCTGCACCCCATGGGCGGCAAAGACCTGTTGCACCAGTGCCGCCTCGGCGGCACTGCCCAGCACCGGCACCAGCGGCACCCCATCAGGACGCTGGCGCTGCAGCTCCTGATGGATGGCATAGAGCGCTGGCTCGCTGCTCTCAAGCAGCACCAACGCCTGGGGCCCCAGCTTGAGAATTTGCCGGCACAGCTCACTGCCAATTGAACCCCCAGCACCGGTGACGCACACCACCGCCCCGGCCACCCCTGGCCCCAACAGGGCGGGGTCTGGGGGCACCGCATCGCGACCCAGCAGTTCTTCAATGGCGATGGGCCGCAACGCGGTGATGCGGGCGCGGCCGCTGGCGATCTCTTCGAGCGCTGGCACCTGCAGCACGGGGATGCCCAGCTGCTGGATCGATTCGACGATCTGCCGGCGGCGACGGCGGCTGAGCGAGGGGATCGCCAGCAGCACCTGCTCGATCTGTTGCTCTTCAATCAGGCCGGTCAACCGCTGGGGCGGCAAGATCGGCAAATGGTCGAGCTCGCGCCGCCACAGGGCCGGTTTGTCGTCGAGCACGGCCACCACGGTGTGGCTGCCGGCCAGTCGCAGGGCCACGGCCAACTGGGCGCCAGCGGCGCCGGCGCCATAAATGGCCACCCGGGTGCGGCGCCGGCTGGGGGCCTGGGTGGCCTGCAGTAGCAGGTCACGCAGGGCAAAGCGCACGCCACCGATGAGCACCGTCAGCAGCAGCCATAGCAAGGGCCAGAGGCTGTGGGGGGGCATCTGCACCGGCAGCTGGGTGCCCAGCAGGGCCACCAGCAGCACCGAAACAGAATTGCGCAGGGCCACCGCATAGATGGCTGCACTGCTCACATAACGGGTGAGGCCGCGATATTGCCCCGTAAGGGCATAAATACTGAGAGCGACCGCCCAGGTGGCGGGGAACAGCCACAAGGTGCGCAACAACCAATCGCTGAGCGGTTCAGCTGTGCGCAGCCAGAAGCTGAGCCAGATGGCCAGCGGAATGAACAGCACATCGATGGTGCCCAGCAGCAGGCGCCGACTCAGCGGCGGCAGGGCCATCAGGCGTCGGCGTAGCAACAGTGGTCTTGGTCGCATCAGGGGCATGCCCTTCTTACAACTGAGCGGATGATTTCTGAGTAACCAAGCATCTTCTCAGAGATAATGATGGAATCCCAATGAACGTCAGGCTGGTCTCACCAAGGTCGTGGGCAACAGGCATCCGCTCTGGCAGTGCCAGCCAAGCATCCTGTAAGCGGTTCTCTTGATCGAACTCTCTGCAGATGCCGGCGAGGGCGGTGACCTTCAGGAAACGTACCAGTACAGCTCTGCACGCCCTCGCGTCCGAAACACCCACGGCCAAATCCAAAGCCCATAGCCACACTGAATTTAGGGAGGCCGGGCCATGACCGATGTCATCTTTGGAGGTTCGACCCCGAAAGGAAACGTGGTCTGGGTTCCCACAGCGCTCCCTGCCCTGGCGACAACACTGCTAGATCCTTCTAAGGAAACTCTGATCAAACCGCGCTCTTCCCTCCAGGGCGATCTCAGTCTCACCCATGAGACCGCTGCGCGTCATGATTTTGCATCGCTGCCGCTTTAGACCGCTTTAGACCGCTTTACGCAGCCTGAATCATCGGCTTCTGTCCAGGATTTCCGGCTTTTAGGCACACTGATCCTGTGAGCTCATGCCGTCGCTGGTATGCGTTGCCTGATCTTGTAGAGGTTGGCCAGAGCAAACAGCATCTTGAGCTTGTGATCGTTTTTCTTGATGCCTCGGTAGCGCGT
>VGQR01000589.1 GCA_016882345.1 Cyanobacteria bacterium K_DeepCast_35m_m2_023 | reverse complement strand
TTCCGCACTCCTCACACGTATGAAACATAACGGGTCCCTCTCGCATCTCACTAGGGGGCGGAGACCGGAATGTCAACTGTCACCCGTGGGTGGTTGGTAGGGAATCACCTCGAGCGCCACGATGCCTGAGGGTGTGGAGGCATCAGGGGTCTGCGTCAGCGGCGGCGGCGCAACCGGCGGCCGCATGCCTGGCCAGTTGCTTTCGAGCGCCAGCACGGGGGGGGCCAGCAGCAGAACCGCCAGGGCCAGGTAGGTTCGCTGCATGCGGCTTCAGTGGGGCTAAGGATTGATAGCGAATCTCTGGGTGTTGTCGAGTGGTCAGTGAGCCTGCCGCCGTTGTGGCTGCTGCCTGCGATGGGGCTTGCAGCGGAAATCCAGGGCCTGGGGGCTGGGGCGCCTTGCTGCGCTTTGCCGACGGCAGCGTGCGCGAATACGGCGGGTTTGAGGCGGCGACGACCAACAACCGCATGGAGCTGACCGCCGCGCTGGCCCTGCTGCGCGAGTTGCGGTCGCTGCCCCGCGGCAGCGGCCTGGTGATTCGAACCGACAGCAAATATCTGATCGATGGTCTGCAGTCGTGGATTCACGGTTGGAAAAAGCGCGGCTGGCGCACCGCGTCGGGCTCGGCTGTGCTCAACCGCGACCTGTGGGAGCAGCTCGATGGGGCCCGGCTGGCCGACGTGGGTTTTGCCCACGTGCGCGGCCACAGCGGTGATCCCGACAACGAACGCTGCGATGCCATCGCCGTGGCCTATGCACGCGGACAGGCGATGCCGCAGGCCGTTGACCAGGCAGTGGCAGGCCGCGAGGCAGATTCGGCGCCGGCTGCGTTGCAGCAGCTGCTGACGCGGCTCGAACTCGCCGAGCGCCTGGCCCAGGGGAGCTTCACCCTGTCACTGGTCGAGCTGGCCCAGTTGCTCGAGCAGCCCGCAGGCCAGGTGGCGGCTCGCCAGGGACGCTGGCGCTGGCGCGATTGGTGGGTCGAGCCGGTGTCCGAAGGCCGCTGGCGACTTGTGGCTGGCGCCGATGCGGCGCAGCATGGAGATGGCTGAGGACACGTGGGCGATGGCCGCTACGGGCACGGGAGCGCTGTATCGCCGTTTGGTCGGGCCGCTGTTGCGCAGCGACGAGGGCTCAGACGCCGAGCAGCTCAGCCAGATCACCCTGGCGGCGTTGGGACAGGCCTCGCTGCGCCGCGGTTGGCCGGGCGTCAACGGGGCGCTGGCGGGGTTGGCCGCCGAGTTGCAGTGCAGCGATGCCCGCCTCGAACAGACCCTGTTCGGCTGCCGCTTTGCCAACCCCGTCGGCTTGGCAGCCGGGTTCGACAAGAACGCCGTGGCGGCGGGCATCTGGCACTGCTTTGGCTTCGGTTTTGCCGAGCTGGGCACGGTCACCTGGCAGGCCCAGGAGGGCAACCCGCGGCCGCGGCTGTTCCGCCTGGCGGCTGAGCGGGCGGCCCTCAACCGCATGGGCTTCAACAACGCCGGTGCCGTGGGCGTGCGGCGCATTCTTGAGCGGCAACAGTTGCCACCCCCAGGGCAGCGGCCGGCCGTGCTGGGCATCAACCTGGGCAAGTCGAAGCTGGCGCCGCTCGAGTCGGCGCCCGATGACTACGCCAGTTCGTTGCAGCTGCTGGCGCCCCTGGCCGATTACGCCGTGGTCAATGTCAGCTCGCCCAACACCCCTGGCCTGCGGGACCTGCAGCAAGAGTCGCAGCTGCGGCGCCTGGTCGAGCGCCTGCGGCGCCTGCCCGGCTGCCCGCCGCTGCTGGTCAAGATCGCTCCCGACCTGGAAGACGACGCCATCGCC
>VGQR01000588.1 GCA_016882345.1 Cyanobacteria bacterium K_DeepCast_35m_m2_023 | reverse complement strand
TGCTCGTCCCAGAAGCCTCTTTGCCCCACGACCTGAACTAATCGGATGTTGTGATTATAGCTGGACTGGTCGTTAATTCAAGCCATCTCGGATTTTTCGAGGTGCCCTTCAGTGTGTGGTCGGCGTTCTATTGGTCGGCGAAAGATTCACGGAAGTTGATGATGGTCTTGTTCACAGTCAGCTGATCTCGAGCAGCAGCCGTTGATACGCCGAGCCGTCCTCGTGGGCAAGCTGTTCATGGCGACCGTGCTGCACGACGCGGCCGGCATCGAGCACCAGGATCACATCGGCATCGCGGATTGTGCTCAGGCGGTGCGCCACGACGATCTGAGTGCAACCGCGACGCCGCAGGGCCCGGTCGACCAGCACTTCGGTGCTGGCATCGAGCGCCGAGGTGGCCTCGTCCAACACCAGGATGCTGGGGTCTTGCAGGAGGGCGCGGGCGATCTCGAGCCGCTGGCGCTGGCCACCCGAGAGATTGCGGCCTCCCTCGCTCAGCACCGTGTCGAAGCCATCGGGCAGGGCCAGCACCGTGTCGAGAATCTGGGCATCGGCGCAGGCGCGCCGCAGCTCGCTCTCGCTGATCTCCGGGTTCCAGAGGCTGAGGTTGTCCCGCACACTGCAGCCATAGAGCTGGATCTCCTGTTGCACCATCGCCAGTGAGCCGACACAGACCTCGCGTGGGATGGCTGTGATCGGCAGGCCGTCGTAGAGGATTGCTCCAGCACTGGGCAGAAGCAGCCCGGCGATCAGCCGCGAGAGCGTGCTCTTGCCCGAGCCGCTGCCCCCCACAAAGGCAATGCGTTGGCCCGGCTCGATCGTCAGGTTGAGGCCGTCGATCAGCGGTGGTTTGATCGGCACGTAGCCAAAGTGCAGATCGCGCAGCTCGATGCGGCCCGACAGGCGACGATGCTCGCTGGGCCAGCCATGCAGGGCGGGGGCCTGCTCCAACACCGGATCGCGCGGTTGCTCGAGCACGTCTTCGAGACGCAGCACCTCGGCCTCGAACGCTGGCAGTCGCTGCACAAAGCCGATCACCGCGTCGATTTGCCCCTTGAGGCTGAGGCTGATCGTCTGGGCGGCCAGCAGCATCCCCAGGGTCAGTTGTCCCTGAATCACCAACCAGAACCCCACCAGCAGGATCGCGATTTCGTTGAACGTCGTCATCGCGCTGGGAATCACCCGGATCTGCGCGTTGCGCAGGGCCAGGGCTTGCACCGTGTTGAGCAGTCGCGTCTGATAGCCCGCGTAACGCTGGAAGATGTCGGCTTCCACGGCCGTGGCCTTGACCGTCTCGATGTCGCGGATCGCACTCACCACGACGGCGCCGGCCTTGGCGGCATCTTTTTGCAGCTGCAGGTTGGCGTCTTTCTGCAGCCGCAGGTTGAGGGCGACCACCAGCGCGTTGACAGCCGTGGTCACCGCCACGATCAGCCCCAGCAGGGGGCTGTAGAGCAGGGTCAGCACCAGATAAAACAGCAGCAGCACCAGGCCGCTGCAGGTGGGGATCAGCTGCTCGCCGATAAAGGCGGCGATGGTGGCGTTGCTGCCGACCCGGCTGGCCACATCCGAGGCGTATCGCTGGGCGTAGTACCGCTCGGGCAAGGCCAGCACCTGGTGTTCAAACTGGGCTGCAAACCGGCGCGTCAGCCGTTGTTCGAGGCGGCGCCGGCCCACCAGTTGCAGCTGCTGCAGGGACACCTGCAGCGCGATGGTGAGCGCCATGGCCCACAGCATCGGCTTGAGCCAGCTGCTGGCGGCCTGGCCGATCACCTCATCCATGTAGATCTGCGCATAGACCGGCATCACCAACTGGGGGC
>VGQR01000587.1 GCA_016882345.1 Cyanobacteria bacterium K_DeepCast_35m_m2_023 | reverse complement strand
ATAAACATCAAAAGAAGAGTGGGTTTTCGGCCGGGTAAAAAGCCTAATTAGGCTTTTCTTTCACCGGCTATTTGATGACGTTCCACACCATTCCAAGGAACCCGACCAGTGAACAAATTGACCACTAGGGGTGTTCTGAGAATACAGGAGCTTCAGAACCCGGCGTCGGCAGGCCAGTTACGAGACACATAAGGCTAAAGTGAGTCCAAAAATCTTCATTTTTAAAAAGCCTAATTAGGCTCCATTTTTGACTTATGTTTACAATGACAAGATATGGCTTACATGGCAGCTAGAACACATCGGCACACTCTTATTACATGAGCAATAAGTGCGCACTCTCATTTGGGGGTTGCAGCCATTGTAACATCGAAGTTTCTGGTACTTTTGGCTTGTACGCTTCCAAAAATGTCCCATCCATTTTCCTGTGTTAACGGGCCTTGTTTTCAAGTCATGTTCAACCACTAGCGCAGCCCGAGTCCTCAAAGAACGATGCACTGGCCTTACTATGTTCCCATCATCATCCATTCTGTTCTCCAACATGAGTATAGCCATCGCTTTCCGAAACTGAAGCTGAGGATTGGCCGGTTCCTCCCTTGCTCGGCCCCTCGAATTCGCCGCGTTAGTCTCTGATATTGCAAGAAAGAATGCAAACTGTCGATGTGGCCACCACTTTGTCTTCCAACTCTCTGCAAGATCAATTGGAGCATGTCTACGTTGATTGTGATCATCAACCCAATGCTTTGATTGGTTGTGCCAACTAACCGGTTCCGGATAGCAAAACTCCACCACCCCGCCTGCTGTTGTCCTCCTCGTCTTATGTGTTGGCACCTCGTCCAAGACACCAAAGGTTGACATAAACTTTGTGACATATTTTTCTTCCTTCATGCAGTGAATATACATCTGATAACCTTCTATTACAACACGCAGTGTTTCACAGTATCCGATAGGCTTGTCGGCAAAATGCTCGTCAATTTGGTCCCCAGGCACACCCTTTGGCCAATTTGCACCGCGCTTTTTGATTAGTGCTTGCCCAAACACCCCCAACTTCTCATACATCTCCACAATCCCCTTTGAAACACAGAAGCCGCTGTCCATGGTGCATGCCTTCCCCTGCCGTGAGATCCCCTCATGCATCCGCAACATCAGTCCAACGGTCTTTCCACCAGCATCATTCCACTTCTTTGGCCCAGCTCCGGCCGGCCGATCCTTCCCTTCCTGCAGTTCCACATGCCACATAATTGGATTCCCCTTCCCCAACACCCCGTCACAGATTGTGTGATACTCATTCCCAAATGGATGTGGCTTTCGGGGAACACACATCCATCCAGGGACATAGGGGTTCATATGAATCTGCATCGACTCATCGAGGCAGTTCCACCACGCGGTGAAGTACTCCTCAGACATGTGGCGGTTCCACTCCTCCTGCATTTGACGGACGTCATGAAACCGATCTAAATACTCAGGCTGAGGCATGTTTGTGTACCGCAGTGACTGCATGATCCCTTTAAACCGGCTACGTGCCATGTAGCTATTCAGTCTAAAGGGTGCACCCTCATTTGGTGTGACCGGCTTCGTTGACCACCATGAATCACGATCCTCAACACCCTGATGACATGCCATGAAAAAGAGACATCCTAGAAAAACAAAGAACTCCTGCATGGTCACGGGCACCTGCAGGTGCTTGTTTGTCTCGGGAATGATGACGCTCTTTATATATTTCACCGGGAAGCACATGAGAAAGAGCTCGAGCTCATCCATCTCAGCTACTTCAGCCCACGGATGATGATGCCATTTCCCATTTGAGTTCGTGTGCCTGGCAC
>VGQR01000586.1 GCA_016882345.1 Cyanobacteria bacterium K_DeepCast_35m_m2_023 | reverse complement strand
ATTTAAATACCATGGGTGGGAAGAAGTGCTACTGATTACAGGTGCTTTTGGTGTGGACTGAATCCTAACTGATTCAAGCTTCACTGGTTCAACCTTCACCAGACTAACTTTCTTAGATTGATATCCATGAAACACATGATAAAAATGCATTAATTCTTTTTGGTTAACAAAAGGACCAACCAACACTTTCAATTCACCATGAGTTGGTTTAATCACCACATTTTGAAAGTTCTTTGTTCTAATTTGTCTGACCAAGTGATGCGCAAATGCTTCATTCTTAAAACTTCCCATCTGCACATATATCGATTCATGACCCACATGATGGCTGGGAACAGAATCAACGTCAAAAATCACTTCAGAAAAAGCAGCCTCACTAAAAAGACACATCCCAATTATTATATATTTGGCTTTCAAAATCGGTTCCAAATGTTATCCATAATAAAACATAATATACACAGTTATGAATCGTTTTCAACAAGTTATTTATTCCTAAATTGATCGGCAAAAAAATGAACAATACTAATTTACCCGGTAACTATTCAGCATAATTGAAGCCATTGTGTGACAATATCTTAAATACCTAGGTTTTCGCCTAGGTATTTAAAAAAACATCTGGTAATTTACCCTCAAATAATGTTTTTAATGCTTGAGATGGAGTAATTCCATGTTTTTGAGCGGTTAAAAGATAACTCCGTACCCGACAGAATATTTTTGCACCATCCATGGATTTAAAACATCCAGATATTTTTTGTTGGACCTTGGTCATGCGGATGTCATTTTCACCCTGATTATTCGTGAAGGGAACCTCTTCTTCCACCATGAATCTTAACACATCATTTTCAAAATCACGTAATCGTTCCAGTAAATTTCGCTCTTTGGATTTCTTTTCACGTCCCTTTCGTTTGCTTTTTGTGGCATCAGGGGGCGACTCAGGCATTTCACTTTCACCTAGCTTAATGATGGCTTGATAACGCTGCCTATAATTTAAAGCAGTCTCATCATTTAGTTTATGTTGTTCAGTTTTAAGTGTGTATCCATTAATTTCCAATAACAAATTTTGCATGGACTTCGCCCATGTATATGTTGGATGTTGTTCAATCACCCATTCAAGCTCTCTCAAGTGATGGGCATTACATAAAGCATGCTGGCAATTCTGATAGGTATAATACGGTTTCCAGTGGTCATGCACCAATGTACCTTTAAAGGCCGGCAAAATACCAATTTCATCCATGGCTTCGGCTCCTCTTTTGGCATGAGGATGAAAATAGGTCCATTGGGTATTTGAGGCATTATGTAACCAAATGCGTTTACCATTCACATTGATGCCGGTTTCATCAGCATGAATGAGGCTGGATTCACTTAACTTTTTTTTAGCCAAAATATCAAATGATTCCAATAATTCATAAGCTTCTTGGTTAAAATTAAAAAGACTGCCCACGCTAATTGGAATGCCTGCTTCATTGATAAAATAGTCAGCTACTCGTTCATAGGGTATCAATTGAAACTGTGACAAATAGACGCTATGCGCTTTAATTGTTTTTCCATATTGAATAGGACGACTAACACCTTTTGGAAATTCAGCCATATAACGTTTGCCATTTTCATCCTCTAAAATTTGAGCCCTGTATTCGGTTACAATCGTTGATATCTCAAGCTCAATCACTTGACGGGATTCATAGCCAACATCGCGATAGTTCTTTCCTTGGGGCAACGTTCTTTTGTCGAGCTTAATTAACTCAACAACATCAGGATTTTGTACGGGTGCCAGATTTTTTCCTATGCGACCTGGTTGACCACCAGGTTTATTTTTTCCTATGGAATCA
>VGQR01000585.1 GCA_016882345.1 Cyanobacteria bacterium K_DeepCast_35m_m2_023 | reverse complement strand
CTGCTTGGGAAGGTGGACACAATTGTGACCACCTTCCCAAGCCCCCTCTGCCATGGTCCGGCCCACCCGCCCCGCCGAGATCGTCTGGAGCGGCAGCCGCCAGGACCAGCAAGCCCTGGCCGCCCGCGATGACTGGAGTCATCTGAGCCGCATCGACCAGCTCTGGCGCGACCTGGCGGCCCGTCACGGCGAGGCGACCGCCCTGGAGGCTCCCCACGCCACTCCGCCTGAAACCCTGAGCTACCGCGACCTCAGTGCCGGCATCGAGACGGCGGCGGCCGGTTTCGCCGCCCTGGGGGTCACCGCCGGCAGCGTCGTGGCCCTGTTTGCTGAGAACGGGCCCCGCTGGCTGCTGGCCGATCAGGGGATCATGCGCTGCGGCGCCGCCGATGCCGTGCGGGGCAGCACGGCTCCTGCCGAGGAGCTGCGCTACATCCTCGATGACTGCGGTGCCATCGGCCTGGTGGTCGAGTCGGCAGCGTTGCTGGAGCGCCTGGCGCTCACGGCTGCGCAGCAACATCGGCTGCGTTTTGTGGTGGTGCTGCAGGGGGAGCGGGGCGCCCTCACGCCGGCAGCGGCGGGCGGCCCCATGGTGCTCTGCAGCTGGGAGGAGCTGCTGGCCCGCGGCGCCGCGGCCGGGGCCGCAGGGCAGGCGCCGCCCCCCAGTGGTGATGCGGCCGGCCTGGCCACGATCCTCTACACCTCGGGCACCACGGGTGAACCCAAGGGCGTGCCCCTGAGTCACGCCAACCTGTTGCACCAGCTGCGAACGCTGGGGGTGGCGGTCAATCCCAATCCCGGCGATCGGGTGCTGAGCGTGCTGCCGATCTGGCATGCCTACGAGCGCAGCGCCGAATACTTCTTGTTGTCGTGCGGCTGCCGGCAGACCTACACGACCCTCAAGCAGCTGCGCAGCGACCTGCAGGCGGTGCGCCCCCATTACCTGATCAGTGTGCCGCGCCTCTGGGAAGCCCTGCTGTCTGGCTTCGAGGACGCCTTGGCGGCGATGCCGGCGGCCCGTCAACGGCTGATCACCGCCGCCCTGGCCAACAGCCGCGCCTTTGCCCTGGCCCGCCGCCGCGCCCTGGATCTGACCCTGGCCCCCGAGCCCGCGGCGGTGCGCCTGGGGGCAGCGGCCCAGGCGCTGTGGCGCTGGCCCGCCCATGCCGCCGCCAGCAAGGCGATCTGGCCCAAGGTGCGCGGTCAGCTGGTGGGCGGGCGCCTGCGCACGGCGATCAGCGGCGGCGGTGCCCTGGCCATGCATGTCGATGGGTTCTTTGAAGCCATCGGCATCGAACTGCTCGTGGGTTATGGGCTCACCGAGACCAGTCCAGTGCTGACCTGCCGGCGCCGCTGGTGCAACCGTCGCGGCAGCGCCGGCCAACCGCTCGCGGGCACGGCGATCCGCATCGTCGATCCCGAGTCGCGCGCCGCTCTGGCTCTCGGGCAGCGCGGCCTGGTTCTGGCCAGAGGGCCCCAGGTCATGGGCGGCTATTGGGGTAAACCCGAGGCCACGGCCAAGGTGCTTGCCGCCGATGGTTGGTTCGACACCGGCGATCTGGGTTGCCTGCTGGCCGATGGCTCGCTGGTGCTGACTGGCCGCGCCAAGGACACAATCGTGCTCAGCAGCGGCGAAAACATCGAACCAGGGCCGCTCGAGGAGGCCCTGGTGGCCAGTCCCTTGATTGAACAAGTGATGGTGATCGGCCAGGACCAGCGCAAGCTCGGCGCCTTGCTGGTGCTCAAGGCCGAGGCGCTTGAGGGATTTGCGGCCCAGGCTGGATGCGCTGTCTCCCAGGGCGCAGCTGAGCCGGCCCTGCTCAAGGCC
>VGQR01000584.1 GCA_016882345.1 Cyanobacteria bacterium K_DeepCast_35m_m2_023 | reverse complement strand
AGACCCCTGGGGCCGCCAGCGGGCCTGCCGACCAGCAGCCTGCCGTCCAGCGGCTGTGCACGGGGTGGTGAGTGGAAGCGTCAATCACGCGTGCAGCTCGTCGGGGATGGTGGTGATCAATTTATGGGCGCGGGCCAGGCTGTCGCGCTTGGCTTCAGGCGTCGCTGTCAGCAGATTCGCTGTCCTTGGCCTTGGCTTTGCTGCTCTTGGTCTTGGTCTTGCCCTTTTCGGCTGCCGGGGCGTCGGTGGCTGATTCGCTCGTCGGGGCCTTTTCGCTGATCGTGCTGTTGGCCTCCAGCCAGTTGAGCAGCTCGTCCTTGAGCAGGTCTTCGGCGACGGCCTGGCGCAGGCGCTGGGGATCGATGTTGCCCTGTTGGCTCAGGCCGCGGCTGATCTCCTTGACTTTGTCGTCGACCGCTGCATCGTCGACCGCGATGCTCTCGGCTTGCGCCAGGGCCTGGAGCGCCAGGGTGCGCTTCAGCCGCTGCTCGGCTTCGGGCCTTGAGGTGTCCATCAGGTTGCGCACCAGATCGGGTGTGAACAGCTTCTTGACATCCATGCCCTGTTGGGCGATCTGGCCGGCGGTCTGCTCGATCAGGTCGCGGATCTCCTGCTGCACCAGGGTCTCGGGCAGTTCCACCTCGAGTTGCTCGACCAGGGCCTCGATCAGGGCGTTGTGGCGGTTGGCTTTGGCCCGCCGCTCGGCGTCGTCCTTGAGGCGGGTTTCCAGGTCGGTGCGCAGCTCGGCCAAGGTTGTTTTGTCGCTGGCCTGCTGGGCAAACGCATCATCGAGGCTGGGCAGTTCCCGGGTCTTGAGCTCTTTGAGCGTGATCTCGAAGCTGGCCTTGCGGCCGGCCGCCTCCTCCTGCGGGTAGCTCTCGGGAAAGTGGCACTCGATCGTTTTGGTGTCGCCGGCAGCCATGCCGATTACACCCTCGACGAAGCCCGGGATCATGCGGCCCTCCTCCAGCTCCACCTCCATGGCGTCGCTGCTGCCGCCGCTGATCGACTCCTGGGTGTCGGCATAGATGCCGCTGAAGCTCAGCACGGCAACGTCGCCGTCCTCGGCGGGGCGGTTGTCTGCGGGCACCAGGGTGGCCAGCTGGCGGCGCGACTGTTCGAGCAGTTCATCGACCTGGGCCGGATCGAAGCTGACGAGTTCGGCTTCGGCTTTCAGCCCTTTGGTCGCCTTGAGCGTGGGGCTGGGCACGACGTCGAGCTCCAGGGTGAAGGTGAGGCTCTGGCCCGGTTCAAAACGCTCCAGAACCGTTTCGAATCCTTCGCTCAGCTCGGGTCGGCCGATGGCCGCCACCGATTCCTGCTGCAGGGCCTCGCGGTAGGCGCTGTCGACCAGGTCCTCGAGGGCGGTGGCGCGGATGCGCAGCGGTCCGATCTGCTGCAGCAGCACCGGCCGCGGCACCTTGCCCTTGCGGAAGCCCGGCAGGCGAATGCTGCGGCTCAGGCTCTCCACGGCGCGCTCGTAGGCCGCCTGGCTCTGTTCGGCAGGAACACCCAGCTCGAGGGCGACGCGACTGCCCGGTTTGGGACTGGCCTTGACCGTGAGCGAGGACGACTTGGCGGCAGCAGCAGGACTCATGGAAGGCGGGCTTGGGGCGAGGCAGCCCACGATCCTAGAAAGTGGCCGCCACGATCCTCCTAGCGCCTATTGTTGTGATGGCGCACGACGAAGGCGATACCGTCCCAAAAAGCTTCTGCACCGGCAACCGCGTGTTGCCGCCTCATCTCTTGACCGTCGCTCAGATCGCTCTTCCAGACCAGTCCAAGGCCTTGCCTGATCGCCCCTTGCGGGTTGCGATTCTCGGTGCCACC
>VGQR01000583.1 GCA_016882345.1 Cyanobacteria bacterium K_DeepCast_35m_m2_023 | reverse complement strand
CCAGTCCGTAGGCATTGGCGGCATAGACCCCGACTGGAGAGGTGCCCTCCCAGCCATCGGCCTTGCTGTTGTGATGCGGAAAGGTGCCCTGCCAGGTGTTGGCCATCCACTGGCCCCCAGGTTGCAGCTCATTGCCCCAGGCGTACTCGCCATCGGCGAGTCCAGCGCGGGCCGCCCGTTCCCATTCGGTTTCGCTGGGCAGCGCCTTGCCGGCCCAGGCGGCATAGGCCAGGGCATCGGCATGGGTGACATGCACCACCGGGTGTTGATCACGACCCTTGATCGAACTGCCTGGACCATGCGGATGGCGCCAGTTGGCCCCGGCGATGTAATGCCACCACTGGTGGGTATCGCCCAGCGGTACCGCTGCGCTTGGGGCCACAAACACGATCGAGGCCGGCTGCAACCGCTGGGGGCTGGCGCCGGGGTAGTCGGCGGCGTTGGCGGGGCATTCCGCCTGGGTCCGGTAGCCGGTGGCTTTGACGAATCGCTGAAACTGGCCATTGGTGACGGGGGTTCGGTCCATCCAGAACCCCTCGATCGTGCGCTGGTGGGCCGGAGCCTCCTCGGGGTAGTGCTGGTCTGACCCCATCACAAAGCGGCCGCCGGGCACCCAGACCATGCCTTTGGCCGGGGGACGCATCGCGATTCAGGACGCGCCCAGGTTGGCGTCCATCTTTGCGAGCACCTGTTGCACCGAGAAGCTGGCCGCTTTCTGCCGGGGCGGGAACTCCTTGAAGGTTTCGAGGAACTGGGCGACATAGGACTGGGCCGGCACCAACAAAAAGACATGATCAAAGATCCAGTCCCAGTAGGTGTTGGAGGTGATGTCGGCCCGTTCGTAGGGATCGGTCAGCAGGTTGAAGATCTTCGGCACCCGCAGTTGCACAAACGGTTCTGCCCAGATCTGGCATGTGCCGGCGGTGCGTTGCTCGGCGAACACGAATTTCCAGTTGTCGTAGCGCAGGCCCGTCAGATCACCGTCGTCAGAGAAGTAGAAGAACTCCACCCGTGGGCTCGTGTCGCTCTTGCCCGTCCAGTAATCGAGCATGTTGTAGCCATCCAGGTGGATCTTGAAGGTCTTGGCACCCACCTGGTGCCCGGCCTTGAGCTTCTCCTTGATGTTGGGTTCACCCGCGGCGGCCAGCAGGGTCGGCAGCCAGTCGAGGTGGCTGACGATGCCGGTGAACAGGGTCCCCGGGGCGATCCGGCCGGGCCAGCGCACCAGCGCCGGCACCCGGTAGGCCCCCTCCCAGTTGCTGTTTTTCTCGTTGCGGAAGGGGGTCATGCCGGCATCGGGCCAGCTGTTCATGTGCGGACCGTTGTCGGTTCCATACATCACGATCGTGTCGTTGGCAATGCCCAGCTCGTCGAGCAGATCGAGCATGTCGCCGATGCACTCGTCGTGATAGAGCATGATTTCGTGGTACTCCGACTGCCAGCGGCCACTGCAGCCCACGTCCTGGGGCCTGGCGTAGGTGCTGAAGTGCATGTGGGTGGTGTTGAACCACACGAAGAAGGGTTCGCCTGAGGCCACCGCCTCGCGAATGAAGCGCTTGGCTTCAGCCATGAACTCGTCATCGGCCGTTTCCATGCGTTTGCGCGTCAGCGGACCGGTGTTCTCAATCCGCTGGGTGCCATCGCCATTGGCCCAGCAGTGCAGCACGCCGCGCGGCCCATAGCGCTGCTTGAAATTCGGAAAATCTTCAGGTTTGGGGTAATCGCGCAGTTCGGGCTCCTCTTCGGCATTGGGGTGGTAGAGGTTGCCGAAAAACTCATCAAAGCCGTGCATCGTCGGCAGATGCTCGTCGCGATCGCCGAAGTGGTTTTTGCCGAACTGCCCT
>VGQR01000582.1 GCA_016882345.1 Cyanobacteria bacterium K_DeepCast_35m_m2_023 | reverse complement strand
CGGTTAGCTCAGCGGTAGAGCGCCTGCCTTACAAGCAGGATGTCGCTGGTTCGAACCCGGCACCGGGCATCGCAGTCGTCATCGTTGTCGTTGTGCTCACAACGATGGTTATTTCTATCGGGTCACGCATTGACGCACGTGCCGCATTGCGTTGACTGTCGGTCAGGCAGCCAATGGCGAAGCCAGAACATTTAGCTGCATCAGCTTCTCGAGGGATTTGCTGTTGGGGTTTGCGGCTGCATTGTTCGTTGGATGCATTGATGCTGCGCGGTTTTGGCGCCACTTGATTTGTGATCCATTGATCTGGCGTATTTGGAATGAGGTTCTGGTGCTTTGTCAAGTGAGATCAGCAATGGGTCTTCCAGTTGCTGCATGGTTTTTGGGGTGAGAAGTCGTTGGCACTCAGTTCTTGTTCGCTGCTGATTTCCGCTGGGGCATTGGTGTTGTTATGCGACTGGCAATTGTGCTTTTTGGTCTTTGGCTGGATGCCTCTTGTGAATCTGCAAAATTGTGGATCCCAAGTGTCTCTATTGGGCCAGTGGTTCGTCGACCATTGCGCGCGTGGGCATCAATGGGAATCAGTGAATCGGAATTTTCTCGCCGATATTGATTTGCTAGGTTTAATTCTTGAGGCCCGGTGGCCTCGCTTTAGGGGTTGATTGGCTCTTCCGGTTGATGAATGGCGATTGGAGCGATCCACCGCGCTGCGATCGGGCCATCCCTCTGCTGCCTTGGCGATAGAGCGCCTCAGCGCACATGCGTTGAGAGCATGATGTTGTTGGGTCGAGTTTGCGCCATGCGCTCTTATTTCGCGGTGAGGGATTGACATGAAGTTGCTGCCTGGTTCGGCGCCTCGGCGCTGGCTGGTCGTCGCCGGTCAGCTTCTGAGCGCCCTTGTGGTGGTGGCTTTAATGCTCAGTGTGCTTCCACTTCTGCTCCTGATGAGCCTGGTGACAGCGCTGGCATTGATCCCAGTGCTGCGTCAGGTGCGCAAGGAAGCAGAACGTTCAGGTATCGGCGTGGATGCACCAGCCCGTGATCAATTGGTTGATGTCACCCCATTGCATCGCCGGCTTGAGCGGAAGTTCTGGCTGTTTTGGCAGCGGCGCCGCTAGCCAGCTTGCCGGTCAGTGAGTGATTTCACTGATGGCCACGGAGGGGTCGACACGCTCGAATCAGCTCGGCAACGCCACGGTGATGAGATCCCGGTGGCCTTGGTCATCGGGATTTTTTATGGCTGTCTTGGGCTCCAAACGTGAGCCAAGCCGAACACCACCGCCATCAGTAAGTAGCCAAAGGCCCAGCTGCTGCCAACGCCCCAGCCCAGCTGCAGCACGGTGTCGGAGCTGGTGAAGCGCCAGGCATGAATCACTCCTAACCAGGCGCAGCCCGAGGCCACTGCCGCACACAAACTGGCGGCCAGGAAACGTTGTTCGATCACGTAGACCACCATCGCTGATAGCAGCATGGCCGTAATGATCTGACCCTGTTCCAGGGCAAAGGCACCGCTCGCCCATACATCGGCCTGCTGTAGCGGCTTGAGCAAGGCGGCGGAAAACGGCTGCTCGGCGCTCCCGGCACCCCCTGCTCGTAGGCCTGCCTTGAGCAGCATGGCTCCCCAGCCAGCGAGACCGGGCAGCAGCCCAAGCGCCACGGCTGGTGCATGCGCACTGGGGGTGGCCTGAAAAGCCTGGGCGGCGATCACCAGGCCGATGTAAAGCACAATCGCCATGCCCGCTTCGATTGGCACGAGCTGAGCGATCACCCCGAACAACCCAAGCAGGCAAGCCCCGCCCATCACCACGCCGTTGATCCAGGAGTAGCCGATGCGGGCTCCCATGGCTT
>VGQR01000581.1 GCA_016882345.1 Cyanobacteria bacterium K_DeepCast_35m_m2_023 | reverse complement strand
GACCGCCCTCTACGGCGCCCTGCAGAGCGGTGAGGTCGACGGGCTGCTGTCCACCAGCCTTGAGATTGACCACCAGGTGGAGCTGCAGCGTCAGGCGCGGCGCGGTCAGTTGCGCCAGGCCACGGGACCGGCGCTCGAGATCGGTTTTCTGAGTGTGCTCAGCGATCAGCCACCACTCAACAATCCGGTGCTGCGGCGCGCCCTGGTCTTGAGCCTTGACCGCGAGCGGCTGATCGAGCGGGTCAGCCAGGGCCTGCATGTGCCGTTGCGCAGCCTGGTGCCCCCGGCCGTGCCGGGCGGAGATCCCCCGCCGTGGCCCCGCGCCAACCTGGCTGAAGCCAGGCGCCTGTACCGCCAGCAGGGGTATTGCCGCGGACGGCGGCTGCCGCTGCAACTCACCTTTCGCTCCAACATCCCCAGCGATCGGCTCTTTGCCTTGACCTGGCAGGCCCTGCTGCAGCGCGACCTGGCCGATTGCGTCGACCTCAAGGTGCAGGGCATGGAGTCGACCACCGCTCACCGCATGCTGGGCGAGGGGGCCTTCCCCCTGATCGTGCTCGATTGGATGGGCGACTTTCCCGACGCCGACAACTATCTGGTGCCGCTGCTCGGCTGTGAGCGTGCGCGGGGCGATGTCTGTCTCAAAGGGGGCAGCGCATCGAGTGGCAGCTTCTGGACCCGCCCTGGGCTGGCGGGCGAGCTGCAGCGCAGCGCCAGCCTCGACGGCCCGGCCCGGTTGGCCCTGCTGCGCCGCATCCAGCGGCAGGCGGCGGCGGCCAGTCCCTACCTGCCCCTGTGGTTGGTGCAGCCGCGCATCTGGGTGCGGCCCGAGCTGGCGGAGCCCCGCTTTGATGGCTCTGGCCGCGTGCTGCTGCAGGAGCTGAGACGCCGATGAGCCGGACCGCCCGCCTGTTGCGCTATGTGCTGTCCCGGGTGGCCCTGGCGCCGGTGATGCTGTGGCTGCTGGCCAGCCTGGTGTTTCTGCTGCTGCGGCTGGCTCCGGGCGATCCCATCGATGCCCTGCTCGGCACCCGGGCGCCGGCGGCGGCCCGCGCCGCCCTGCGAGCCCAGCTGGGGCTCGATCAACCGCTGTTGGTGCAGTACGGCCAGTTTCTGCGCGATCTGCTCCACGGCGATCTCGGCCTCACACTCACCAACCAGAAACCCGTCACCACCGTCATCGGCCAGACCTTGCCCGCCAGCCTCGAACTGGGGGCCGTGGCCCTGGTGTTGGCGGCCCTGCTGGGCCTGGCGGTCGGCTTCAGCGGCATCGCCCGCGCCGAGGGCCGCATGGACCTGGCCGCCCGTTTGTTCGGCATCGGCACCTATGCCCTGCCGCCCTTCTGGTTGGCGATGGCGGCTCAGCTGGTGTTTGCGGTCTGGCTCGGCTGGCTGCCGGTCGGCGGACGCTTCCCACCGACTTTGGTGCCCCCCACGGGCAGCGGCTTCTTTCTGTTCGACAGCCTCAGGCAGGGGCTGCTGGGGGGGGACTGGCAGCCCCTGGGGGGCACCCTGCGTCACCTGGCCCTGCCGGCGGGGACCCTGGCGCTGCTGCTGAGCGGCATCTTTGCCAATGCCCTGCGCCTCAATCTGCGCCGCACCATGGCCTCCGATTACGTCGAGGCAGCGCGCGCCAGGGGCCTCAGTGAGCGCCGCCTGATCGTTCGCCATGCCCTGCCCAATGCGTTGTTGCCGGTGCTGACCATCACCGGCATCACGGTGGCGTCGTTGATCGGCGGAGCTCTGCTGATCGAGGTCACCTTCTCGTGGCCGGGTGTGGCCGCCCGCCTGCAGGAGGCGATCGCCCAGCGCGATTACCCCCTGGTGCAGGGCATCGTCGTGGTGG
>VGQR01000580.1 GCA_016882345.1 Cyanobacteria bacterium K_DeepCast_35m_m2_023 | reverse complement strand
AAGCTGCGGATCATGGCGCTGATCTGGGGACCCGCCAGATGACTGGCCACACTCACTACACCGACGGCACCGACAGCCAGCATCGGCAGGGTGAGGGCGTCATCGCCGCTGTAGATGGCCAGGCGGTCGCCACAGAGCAGACGCAGTGCGCTGACCTCTTCGGTGGTGCCGCTGGCTGCCTTGTAGCTGGTGATGTTGCCGCAATCGAGAAGCCGGGCCGTGGTCTCGGGCGCCAGGCTGCAGCCGGTGCGGCCAGGAATGTTGTACAGCATCAGCGGCAGCTCCGGTGCCGCGGCCGCCACCGCCCTGAAATGGGCCTCGAGCCCATCCTGGGGTGGCTTGTTGTAGTAGGGAACCACCACCAAAGCGGCATCAACGCCGAGAGCAGCCGCCTCCCGGGTGGCCTCGACGGCCTCGGCGGTGCAGTTGCTGCCGCTGCCGGCAATGAGTTTGGCGCGGCCCGCGACCGCCTCTTGCACCGCAACGATCAAGCGATGCTGTTCGGCCCAGCTGAGGGTTGGCGATTCACCCGTCGTGCCGCAGATCACGAGCCCCTCGGAGCCCTGATTGACCAGATGGTCCGCCAAACGGGCGGCCAGCTCGTGGTCAACGACGCCAGCGGCGGTGAACGGCGTGACCATGGCGGTCACCACCCGACCAAAGGGGGCCTGGCACCAGGGCTGCTGGGCGGCGCTGCTCAAACGGCACCTCCTTGGGCAGAACGGGGCAAAAGCAGTTCGGCGATCTGAATGGCATTCAGAGCGGCACCCTTGCGGATCTGATCACCGCAGAGCCAGAGCTCCAGCGCGTGGGGATCGCTGAGATCCTGGCGGATGCGACCGATGGCGACGGGATCCCGGCCGGTGACATCGGTGGGCATCGGGAAGCGGTTGGCTTCGAAGTCCTCCAGCAGTTCGACACCCGGCGCGCGGGCGAGCAACTGTCGGGCTTCCGCGACCGGGAACGGCTCGTCAAAGGCGATGTTGACCGCCTCAGAGTGGGCCCGCAACACCGGCACCCGCACACAGGTGGCGCTGAGACGCAGCTCGGGAACCCCCATGATCTTGCAGGTTTCGTTGAGCATCTTGAGCTCTTCCTCGCAATAGCCGTTGGCCTGCAACGGCGAGTTGTGCAGGAACAGGTTGAACGCCAACGAGTGGGGTAACACGCGGCTGACGGGCTCACCGCCATCGAGCACAGTGCGGCTGAGGTCGCGCAGCTCCTCCATGGCACGGGCACCGGCACCACTGGCGCTCTGGTAGGTGCTGACCACAACACGGCGGATCGGCCGGATCGCGTGCAGGGGGGCGAGAGCCAGGGTCAGCAGGATCGTGGTGCAATTCGGATTGGCAATGATGCCGTTGTGCTCAAACGCCGCTTCCGGGTTGACCTCGGGGACCACCAGGGGCACGTCAGAGTCAAGGCGAAAGGCGCTGGAGTTGTCGATCACCACCGCACCGGCTGCCGCTGCGATCGGAGCCCACTGTTTTGACACCGAACCGCCAGCCGAAGCCAGCACCAAATCGACGGTGCTAAACACCGACGCCTCGACCGGGCGGATCTCCAGGGACTGATCCTTCCAAAGGAGCCGTTGCCCAGCCGAACGGGGCGACGCCAGGGGAATCAACTCGCCGACAGGGAACTGCCGCTCGTCCAGCAACTGCAGCAGCTCCTGGCCGACGGCGCCGGTGGCACCGAGAATCGCAACCCGCAAGGGGCGATCAGGCAAGGCCTTGGACTGGTCTGGAAGAGCGATCTGAGCGACGGTCAAGAGATGAGGCGGCAACACGCGGTTGCCGGTGCAGAAGCTTTTGTGGACGGTATCGCCTTCGTCGTGCGCCAGGCCA
>VGQR01000579.1 GCA_016882345.1 Cyanobacteria bacterium K_DeepCast_35m_m2_023 | reverse complement strand
CTGCGGCCGAAGTGGCCGTAGGCGGCCACGTCCTGGTAGAAACGCCCGCCCCGTTGCTGGGGCAGGTTGCGCAGGCCGAAGGTCTCGATGATGGCGCCGGGGCGCAGGTCGAAATGCTCCTGAACCAGGGCGGTCAGGTCGGCGTCGTCCAATCTGCCGGTGCCGAAGCTCTCCACCAAGATGCTGACCGGCCGGGCCACGCCGATGGCATAGCTCAGCTGCACCTCGACCTTGCGGGCCAGACCTGCGGCCACCAGAGCCTTGGCCACATAGCGGGCGGCGTAGGCGGCCGAGCGGTCCACCTTCGTGGGGTCTTTGCCCGAGAAAGCACCGCCGCCGTGGCGGGCGTAGCCGCCGTAGGTGTCGACGATGATCTTGCGGCCGGTGAGGCCGGCATCGCCCTGGGGCCCGCCCACCACAAACTTGCCGGTGGGGTTCACCAGGAAGCGGGTGGCGTCCTGGCTGGGTTTGAGGTTCAGATCGCTGGTGGCGGGCTCGACCACGTGGGTCCACAGGTCGGCGCTGATCCGCTCGCGGATCGCCTTCTCGTCGCTGATGGCGGCCGCGCCGGGCACGTCGATTTCGGCGGTGTGCTGGGTCGAGATCAGGATCGTGTCGATCGCCACGGGTTGGTCGTTCTCGTAGACGACGCTGACCTGGGTTTTGCCATCGGGCAATAGGTACCCGAGGCTGCCGTTGTGGCGCACCTCGGCCAGGCGCCGCGCCAGGCGGTGGGCCAGGCTGATCGGCAGCGGCATCAGCTCGGGCGTTTCGTTGCAGGCGTAGCCGAACATGATGCCCTGGTCGCCCGCGCCGATCAGATCGAGCGGATCGCCGGCGTGGTCGTCGGCCTCGTTCACGCCCTGGGCGATGTCGGGCGATTGCTGATCCAGGGCCACCAGCACTGCGCAACTGTTGGCGTCAAAGCCGCCGGCGCGGGCGCCGGTGTAGCCGATCGTCTGGATCACGCTGCGCACCAGGGTGTTGAAGTCGACCCGGGCGTTGGTGGTCACTTCGCCGGTGATCAGGCACAGGCCCGTGTTGACCACGGTTTCGCAGGCCACCCGGCTGGCGGGATCCTGGGCCAGCAGCGCATCGAGCACCGCATCGCTCACCTGGTCACAGATCTTGTCGGGATGCCCTTCGGTGACCGATTCGGAGGTGAAGACGTAACGGCTCATTGCTGCATTCAGTCGCCAAACATTCGCAAGAGCTTATGCCCCAGGGCATGGAGCGCCTGTGCTCGCCAGCACCTGCAGTTCGTGCCAATCAGCCACCTGTGCAAAATCGCCATCCAGGGGCGGCGGCGTGCTCCAGGCGGCGGTGTATCCCAGCACCACCGCTACCCCGGCGGCGCGGGCCATGCGCAGGTCGCTGTTGGCATCGCCGATCAGGGCGCAGCGCCGGGCGGGCACGCCCAGTTGCTCGCACAGCCCGTGCACGGCCCCCGGGTCCGGTTTGCAGGGGATGTGTTCGGCACTCCAGAGGCCGCAGAAGTGATCGCGGAGTCCGTGGTTGTCCAGAAACGCTTCGATACCAGCCACCTCGTCATTCGAGATCACGGCACAGCGCACGCCAGCGTTGACCAGGCGCTCGACCAGATCGTGCAGTCCATCGGCCGCGCTGGGGCGGTGGGGGCTGCCATGGCCATGGAGCGCATCGGTTGCGGCAAACACCACATGGGCCAGTTCGAGGGATTCGGGCCAGCCGATGCCCATCACGCTGAGCACCGTGGCGGTCGAGATCAGATTGTGGTGACGCGACCCCACCGCAGTCGTGCCTGCGGGGTGCACCCCCGCCGATGGCAACAGGCCGTAGGCACGCCGCAGCAGCTGTTCGAGCTCGGTCC
>VGQR01000578.1 GCA_016882345.1 Cyanobacteria bacterium K_DeepCast_35m_m2_023 | reverse complement strand
CGACATGCTTGATCACGGCGCCTGTGATCAGCATCCAGGCCACGAGATGCAGGTGGTACGCCAGATGGTCGAGTTGGCCTGTGCGTAGCCAGTCCTCCTGCATCAACTTGCCGCTGGCCACTGCCAGCACCAGCCCAAGCAGCGCTGCCGCGTTCGCGGCCTGGCGCAGGCGGGCGCGACCCACGCGGATGTCGTACACCACAAACAGCAGCGCCACCGGACAGAGCAGGGCGCCAACCGTGCCGTGGATGTCGATCCACTCGCCTGGCACGGCAACAGGCAGGCGGAACCAGCGCCGGTCGTGGTTGGCGAGCACCACAAATCCGCTCAGCCAGGCGAGCGGCACCAGGACGGCGGTGATGCCCTGCAGCAACTGTAGCAGCGAGGGTTGATAAGGAATCGGGCGCGCCATGGTTCAGCTCAGGGCCTGCTGGAGCGACACAAGGGCAAAGGCAAGGAACAAGCCACCACTGAGGCGGTAGAGCAGTTTCTCTCTGATCCGCCCGCCGATCCATTTGCCAGCCCACACCGCCAGCCAGGTGACCAGGGCATGGCCGGCCAGGGTGCCTGCCAGCAGGCCTGCAAAGCCGAAGGCCGGTGCAGTCGCCAAGAAGATCGTGGTGAATTGGGTGCGATCGCCCAGCTCTGCGATAAACACCAGCGCAAAGGCTTCCCAGATCACCGCCCATGCCGTGGTGAACCGCGATCGACTCTCCACCTCCGCAACGGCTTTCTCCGCTTCCTGCTCTTCCACCTCGGCTTCGTTGGCCGCCATGCGTTGCGCATCGAACAGCAGCTTGCCGCCGAAGCCAGCAAAAAGCACGGCCGCCAGCCACGGCACCACGCTGCTGGGTAGCAGTTCCTTGAGGCCGTAGCCCAGGCCCAGGGAGATCAGGGTGACAGCCGTGAGCGCCGCGAAAGCGCCCATGAACACATCGCGCCCGCGGTGTTTCGCGGCCAGGATCAAGGCCATGAAGAAGGTCTTGTCACCCAGTTCGGCGAGGGTGATGGCCGTGAGGCTGGCGCCGAAGGCCGCCACGCCGGAGTCAGGAGGAAGCGGAGTGCTTATGCCTCAAACCTGCTGCATCACCCATGAAAAGATCATGAGGAATGGCGCGCCATCGGCAGCAGAACTTGCATCACGCAGCGTCCGGGTTGGGCTGTCAGCACCCTCAGATCGCCGCCGTGGCTGCGGGCAATGCTGCGAGCGATCGCCAGGCCAAGGCCGCTGTGCCCGCCTTGATCGCTGCTGCGCCAGAACCGCTCAAAAACCTTCTCATGGGCATCGCTCGGGATGCCAGGCCCCGCATCGATCACCTGCACCGTGAGCTGGCGGGCGCTGGTGTGAACCTCGATGGCCACATCCCCTCCCTCGGGGCTGTGGCGTAGGGCGTTGAGCAACAGGTTGGTGAACAGCCGCAGGATCTGATCGCTGCGGGCCTCAATCGGTGCACGACAGCTGGTGGGATCGGGGCTGAGGCGCAGCTGAATCGCGCGTTCACTGGCTTGGGCGCTGTAGCAGCGGATCAAATCCTCAAGGAGCTCCATCAGATGGAAGCGCTCGAGCTTGCGCGCGGATGCGCCGGGGCTGGTGAACTCCTGGCACTCGCGGGCCAACAGCAGCAGGTCATCAGCCAGTTCGCCCAGTTGGGCGGTGAGTTGGTTCAGTTCGCGCCAGGCCAGCTGCGGCTGTTGGCGCAACTCTTCGGGAACCGCCGCCAGCAGTGCCCGCAGGGCCGAGAGGGGATGGCGCAGTTCGTGGGAGGCATCGGCGGTGAACCGCTCCAGGGCCCGAACTTGTTGCTGCAGCGGCCAAAACGCTGCGTTGAGCATGCGGCGGCCCACCAGCAG
>VGQR01000577.1 GCA_016882345.1 Cyanobacteria bacterium K_DeepCast_35m_m2_023 | reverse complement strand
CAGGTTTTCTTTCAATGACCTGATGCGCTTTAAATTGACGACCATATTTTTTATCAATGGTCCATGCGCCAATAAACTCCATTGTAGCACCAGCAAATACCTTGGTTTGATGAACAGTTACGGTTTCTTGTTGCTCAGGTGAGCTAAATGGATGTACTCTAAGCACAGACCATCCTGTAATTGGGTTATGATATGTAACTTTACTCACTATTCCTTTAAGGATCTCGTCAATTTGTTTCATGGAAGATAACCACTTTTCTATAAAGCACCGATTCAAAAATTAAATTCTTAATAACTAAACTTACAATTATAGCTATTATTTTATTTTGGCGCGACTTAAAGTTAATTTTTTTTCCATCAAGTTTTTATAATAGCCTTACACTGCTTAATTTAATCACAAGCTCATACCCATAGCGGATGAGATTATTGGCCTTGAGAGCAATATCAATCCATCAAAAAGTCTTTGGTTTTGACAACGCTCTCTTTTATCAAATGCGCCGTAAAACCACGTCGTTTAGGGCGTGGATAAAAGGCGCAATCTTTTAAAAAGGAGTTTGTTGCTGCTGAATATATTGTTTGATCATTTCAAAAGGAGCCCCGCCGCAACTGCCCGCAAAATAACTTGGACTACATAGCATGTCACCCCAAAGGTTTTGCATGATTTCAGGATAATTCTTCGACTTGAAACACCTTTTAGGCTATTAACTAGTTTGGCAATGGAGACTTTTTGGTGGATAATTAATTTCTGCATTAAAATCTTTGCACACTTTTTCAAAGATTGTTTTTAAATCATCTAAGATAAGTTTGCTAAAGATATTACGACCCTATTTTGTTACGAAAACCAAGAAAGTGTGTAGTATAAAAACACAATGCGTCATTGGGCGTAAATCGTTGTGTTTGGAATAAGTTAATGGCAATGAATTTGTATCGATTAGAGCAGAAGATGCCATTGTTATGGTATCAGAAAATGGCATGGACGATAGCCTTTTGGAAACAACGCGAAGATTATGCATTTTCAACTCAAGTACCTTCACAATCATTACAGCAGGCAGCTAACGCATTAGACCGTGCTTTTCGAGACGCTTTTGATTAGAAGCAAGCGACTAAAAGATTACCTCAGTTCAAGCGTTTAAACAAAAGGGAAGCAAGTATTAAATATCCGCAGCATATTGTGTTGGACCTAGGGAATGCTGTGATTAAAATCCCAAAATTAGGCTGGGTAAAGTATCGACATAGCCGACTAGTTGAGGGAAAAATCAAGAACGTGACGATTAGTCGAACAAGTGGTCAGTATATGGAGCGTGAAGGATTGATTTAGGCGTGGTTAATTTTGCAACTGTGCGCCAAAAAATAGATTCAAAAATCAGCATAAACCACGCCATGATTGTGATGGAGGATTTATAAAAGTGCAGGTGGTACGATAGAAGAGCCTGGTCGACAAGTTGCACAAAAGTCTGGTTTAAATCGTTCTATCTTATATACGGGTTGGGGTGAATTTCGACGGCAGCATGAGTATAAGCAACAATGGCGAGGTGGACGAGGCGGGCATTTAGCAAAAGAGAATCGCCTGTATCAAGCAGAGTTTCGTTGTGTTGAATGTTTTTTTGAGGTGGCAATGCTGATAAGGTAGCCCCATAAAATATTCTCTGTCGAGGCTTGGGATTTTTGAATGACAAAAGTCGTGGGACTCACCGGGCTCGCTTGTGAAGTGAACAACAAAAGTTGTCAGCAGCCTTTAGAATCCCCTCATTTTTTAAATGCTCAACAAAAGCTCTGTCCAGTAGGGTTGTATCACCAAAAGTTCATTGAAAACTATCAATAACGCATCTTGCTCATGCGCTTTAAAGTTATT
>VGQR01000576.1 GCA_016882345.1 Cyanobacteria bacterium K_DeepCast_35m_m2_023 | reverse complement strand
AGGATCAGATCCCGCCAGTGGGGGTCATTCTGGAACAAATCAACCGCACCATTGAAGGGCCGCCTGCCATCGGAGCCGCGTCGGAACAGATTCACCAGGCGATGTTCCAACAGGAGTGAGGCCTCCCAAAGATTGATCCAGTTGCCGGAACGGGTGGAGAACTCCACCTTGAACGCATCGCCGTAATAGTGGCCAAATTTCTGCAAGGCCTCAATCAACAGGAAGTTGATCGGCATCCAAACAGGACCGCGCCAGTTAGAGTTACCACCAAACATCGCCACCGGACTGTCCGCGGGGCTGTAGGCCAGGGTCTGGGAGTCGCTGCCTTCGGTGAAGGTGTAAGGGTGATCGGCATACACCTTGGACAGGGCGCGGATGCCGTAGGGGGAGAGAAACTCCTCCTCATCGAACAGCCGCTCACAGATGCGTCGCAGGCGATCCTCCGGCACCAAAGCAAACAGCAGCCGGTCGTTGCGCCACTGGGAGAAGTTATCGATCAACCACTGCGGACGGGCTCGCTCGTGCAGCAGCCATTTCATGCTGTTGACCACATCCAGCACGGGCAGTCGCTTCACCGTATCCACGTCAAAACTGGCCACCGCCAGCAATGGGATAAGACCGGAGACCGAACGGGTCTTCAGGAAGCTGCTGCTGCCATCCGGCCGTTTGATCACGTCGTAATAAAAGCCATCCTCCTCATCCCAGTTCACGTAGCCCCGACTACCCGGTGTGTTGAGCGTCAGCGCCAGGGAGAGGTAGTCGAAGACGAAGCGCTCACAAATGTCGGCGTATTCAGGCTCTTCGCGGCTGAGCTCCACGCTGATGTTGAGCAAATTCAAACTGAGAGACGCCATCCAGGCGGTGCCATCGCACTGCTCAATGCGACTGCCATCAGCGAGGGGATAGCGACGATCAAACACCGCAATGTTGTCGAGGCCGAGGAAACCACCCTCAAACACGTTGTCGCCGGAGCGGTCGTTGCGGTTCGCCCACCAGCCGTATTCCAGGATCAGCTTGCGTAAGGCCGCCCTAAGAAAGCCGAGATCGGGTTCTTCGGTGCTCTTGCGCTCGATCTGGAAGACCCGCATCGCCGCCCAAGCTCCAATCGGCGGGTTGGGATCCGAGAGCGCCCACTCATAGGCCGGAGTCTGGGCATTGGGGGCTGTGTAATGCGGCGAGCGCAACAACATGCACTGCTGTTTTGCCGTAGCGGGATCAAACACGGTGAAGGCCACCGCGTGGAACATCAGATCCCACTGGCAGAAGTAGGGGTACTCCCAGGCATCCGGCATCGAGATCACATCGTGGGCATGCAGCCGCTGCCAGGAGGCGTTCTGGGTCTTCCAACGCTGAGACGGCGGGATCGGCGAGGTGGGATCACCATCAAGCCAGCGCTGCACACTCCAGCCGTAGTACTTCTTGCACCACAGCAGGCCCGCGGCAGCGCTGCTGTGAATCAGGCGATCTTCCTCATTGAGGTTGGGAACACGACTCTCAAAAAACTCACGCCATTCCTGTTCGCGCATGCGGAACAGCAGATCCACGGCATCGCTTGAGGCCAGGGCCTCAGCGGAACTGGCAGGGCCGCTGAGACGCAGATCCACCTGCCACTCCTCACCGGGTTGAAGCGTGCGCTGCAGATGCCGGGCCACTTTGGTGCCGCGCTTGTCGGAATTAATCGCCGACTGCTCGCCGTTGATCAGGTAACGGTGAAATCCATCCTTTTGGAAGGGGCGCTGATTGGGCTCCTGGAAGAGACGCTGCGTGTTGGTCTCGTTGTCGGTGAACAGCCAATCGCCCTGCTCCTGACAGATCAACTGGTAGCGGCCAACCCCGCCACCGACACTGGCCTGCACGACAT
>VGQR01000575.1 GCA_016882345.1 Cyanobacteria bacterium K_DeepCast_35m_m2_023 | reverse complement strand
GCCGGCCCGGCTGAGAACAATCGTCTGCACCAGGCCTGGGATGGTGAGTTCAGCCTGAAGGGCTGCGGCGGTGGCCTGATAAGCGCTCAGGCCTGGCACCACCTCAACCTCAACGTCGGCATCCAGAAGGCGGCAGAGCTGCTCATGCAGTGCGCTGTAGAGGCAGGTGTCGCCATCGTGCAGACGCACCACCCGTTGTCCGGCGGCGGCTCGCTCCAGCATCAGCTCCATCACCTCTTCGAGGGTGAGGGTGCTGGTGCGGATCCGTTCGCAGCCCTCGGGTGCCATCGCCGCCAGCTGTGGGTTCACCAGCGAGTCGGTCCAGATCAAGACCTCGGCTTGTTCGATCGTTCGCGCAGCCCGAACCGTGAGCAGGTCGGGTGCGCCCGGTCCTGCTCCAACGATCCACACCTTGCCGATCATGCCTTCACTCCGCTGGGATCGGGCAGCGGCTGACGCCGGCCATACAGCCAGTAAAGCCCCAGAGCGCCGATGCCAATCAACACCAGGCTCACCAGCTGGGCCATGCGCAATCCACCAGCGCAGTCCGGCGGGGTGCCCACGAGGCAGAGGGGGTCGATCCGCAGCCCCTCAATCCAGAGGCGGCCCGTGCTGTAGGCCACAAGGTAGGAGCAGCTGATCGCCCCGATCGGCAGATTGATCTTGCCCCGAACACCCCGCTCGAACAGCACGAGCAATAGGGCAAGAACACCGAGGTTCCAGAGCGATTCGTAGAGAAAGGTGGGGTGGAAGCCGCTTTGATCGAGAAATTCCACGGGCCGGTTGGCAAAGGGAATCGTGAGCTTCCAGGGGAGATCGGTGGGGAGTCCGAAGGCTTCCGAGTTGAAGAAGTTGCCCCAGCGGCCGATGGCCTGGCCCAGCGCCACTGAGGGCAGCAGCACATCCAGCAGATTCCAGAAGGCAATGCGGCGCCAGCGGCTGTAGAGGATCACCGCCACGGTTCCACCGATCAGCGCCCCGTGGATGGCGATGCCACCACGCCAGATCGCCAGCGCATCCAGCCAATTGAGCTGATATTGCCGCCACTCAAATGTCACGTAGTACAGCCGGGCACCGATCACGGCGGCCAATACCAGGATCGGCAGCAGATCAGCGATCAGAGCCGGCTCAATCCCACGCTGTTTACCAAGGCGTGTGGCGAGAAACAGGCCTAGCAGCACAGCGACCGCGATCAGCAGCCCGTACCAACGCAACGAAAAGGGCCCCAGCTGAAACAGCAAGGGCCCCGGTGAGGTGAACAAAGCGAGGGGCATCAGATGCCTTCGGCAGCCTGCACCTTTTCTACCTGCTTCTTCTTCAGCACCAGCATGATCTGGGCCAGGGCTACAGCGGCGAAGAAGGCGAGCAGACCATAGATGCGGTTGGGGTTCTGAAGAACCACCTCGGCATCGAGTTGGCCGAAGCCACCCACGTTGGGGTCATTGGTGAGTGCTGCGCCTGCAGCCACCACATCACCCACCTTGGCGATCACGCTCGGACCAGCGGGGATGGTCTCGGTCACGGTGTTGCCGTCGGTGGTTTTGATCACCACGTTGGAGGTGCCGTTGTCGCCAGCGTTGATCGCATCAACGGTGCCGGCAGCGGTTGCAGTGAACACGCTGTTATTGCTCTTTTCGCCGGTGGGATACACCTGGCCGCGGCCACGGTTGCCGCCCACGTGCAGCTGGTATTTGCCGAAGTGAATGCTGCTGTCGGCAGCGGGATCAGGCGAGAGGATCGGGAACACGATCTTCTGGTGGTCGTCGCCGGGCAGAGGACCCACCAAGAGGATGTTGGGGTTCTCGTCGTTCCAAGTGGTCACGTACACACCGGCGGTCTCTTCCTTGAGTTCGTCGGTGAGACGATCAACC
>VGQR01000574.1 GCA_016882345.1 Cyanobacteria bacterium K_DeepCast_35m_m2_023 | reverse complement strand
ATCAAATGAAATAGGGTGCATCTGTGCATCATTCACCGCTTTTCGAGCGGCATTTTTAATGTCCTCTGATTGCCGGCAAATTCCGATTATTCGAGGTGCCCTTATGATTTCGGCAAAGCATAAGAACATCGAATTGAAGCGCTCTATGGCTTTTTCGCCAATTCCACGCATTCCCGATTCCTTTGCCCAAGAATAAAAATGATTGCTTATTCGATATGGAATCTCGCCTAGGCTCAGATTTATTAAGCATGATATGGGGTTTAAGTCGCTTGCTTCGGTGTAAATCCCTAGAAGCTGGGCGGAAATGGGTATGCAAGCACCTCCTGCAAACGGGTCTAAAAATCTGACTTCGTCGTGTGCAGCATGAGCTCTAGACAATGCTGCATTGACCTCTTCCTCAATTGCGGCGTATGTCTGTTCGTTTTTTGTGTTATCCCAGTCAGAAAAAGATGCGATAATGCCTAGCAGTCTTTCTCTTTCCCTTGACTGGGCATCGATGTCTGAAAACTTGTCAGGCAATTCTGAGGGGTCATCCAGAATCTGCGCTAGCAATACCGCTCTTGCTATTGCGATGGGTCGCTGAGCCCACCATTTGTGAATTGATGTGGGCCAGCCAAGCGGCGCTTTCGTATTGCGCCGTGCCGCCTCATCATTGACTTCTGCCAGTGGAATCGCTACTTCGATCAGCTTCTTGCGGCGTTTGACGGGGTGGTCGCTGGTCATGGGTTAGTGCGGGTCCTCCGCAACGGAGAGCAGATCGGAAAGGGAAAAGTTGGAGCCGGTAGAGCCAAAGCCAGGCCGGCCCCAGTCGATTCCACTCACATACCGCGGCGGCGAAGCCCGATCGCCACTCACCGTGCTGATCGCCAGCCGGAACTTTTCGGGCCGGTTGTTGCCGCACTTCAGCTCGTTGTAGGTGAGGGTCAATGAGTCGGCTCCCTCCACCCGGCCCTTCACCTCGATGAACACCAGCGAGCCATCAGGGGCAGCTGATTCGATGTCAAACCCGATGCCGCGCTCAGCGCTCTTGTCCACAGGTGTGCGGCCCAGGGCGCGTTCAGCCGCTAACACCGCCTCCATCGCCAGCAGCTCCACTCGCTTGCGGGCTTCGGCATCCACGCTGGCATCGGGTGTTTCCCCGCGGAGTTGACGCAGGAGGCCCCCCGGCACGATCAGTGCTCCTCCTTTGATCAGAGGCAGCCGGGCACTGATCTGGGCCTCGGCATCGAGGGCGGCCATGCGCTTGCCCAGGCGACTCACCAGTAGCTCGGCCCGGTCTTTGGCCACATGGGCCGGCAGACGGGTTCGCTTCCCAGCTGTGTCCTTGTGTTTGAGCTCCTCGTACTGGCGCGACCAGTGGTTGATCTGCCGCTGCATGCGGGCCTGGATCTCCTGGCGCGCCTTCTCGATCCGCTCCAGCCGTTCCCGCTTGATCTCCTCCAGGTGCTGGGGCACCAGGCTCTGCATCGCATGCGCGAGCACCAGCTGGTCCCAGTCTTGATTCAGCCAGCCATCCCCCAGCAGCGGCTGGATCAGCTCCAGCTCACCTGTGCGCAGGGGGCGGTAGTCGAGATAAGGGGCGGAGCCGGCACTCTTCACGGTGCCGGAGCTGGCGATCTCCAGGAACACCAGCCGGTTGGAGATCAGCTGCTGCTGCCCCTGGCGGTTTCGCCGCCCGTCCTGCAGGCCATGCTCCAGGCAGAACATCAGCCGTGGCTCGGCACCCGGATCGTCCTCGTCGATCAACACCGCCCCCTGGCTGAGCACCTGGCCGTGGCGTTCCCAGATCAGGGAGATGCAGGCCTCCAGCAGGGGATGGCCCGGGCTCACCAGCTCGGCTCTGGGGCTCTGCCCTATATGCTCCTTCTCAAAGCA
>VGQR01000573.1 GCA_016882345.1 Cyanobacteria bacterium K_DeepCast_35m_m2_023 | reverse complement strand
CCAGCTGCTCGAGCTGCCCACGCCGCCGCGGCGCATCGAGGGCTACGACATCAGCCACATCCAGGGCAGCGACGCCGTGGCCTCCCAGGTGGTGTTCATCGACGGGCTGCCGGCCAAGCAGCACTACCGCAAATACAAGATCCAGAGCAGCGCCATCCGCTCTGGCCATTCCGACGACTTCATGGCCATGGCCGAGATCATGCGGCGGCGCTTCCGCCGCTGGTCCCAGGCCAAGGCCGAGGGGGCAGACCTGCGCGAGCTGCGGCGCAACACTGATACGGCCCTGCACACCGGCGGGCTGGGTGACTGGCCTGACGTGGTGATGATCGATGGCGGCAAGGGCCAGCTGTCGGCCGTCATGGAGGCCCTACGCGAGCTCGACCTGCATGAGGAGTTGGTGGTCTGCTCGCTCGCCAAGCAGCGCGAGGAGGTGTTTGTGCCGGGGGGCAAACAGCCGTTGGAGAGCGAACCCGACCAGCTGGGGGTGCAGCTGCTGCGGCGCCTGCGCGACGAGGCCCACCGCTTTGCCGTCAGCTTCCACCGCCAGCAGCGGGGAGAGCGCATGAAGCGCTCCCGCCTCTCCGACATCGCCGGGCTGGGGCCCAAACGGGTGCGCGAGCTCCTGGCCCACTTCCGCTCGATCGATGCGATCCAGCTGGCCTCAGTGGAGCAGATCGCCGCAGCCCCGGGCATGGGCCCGGCCCTGGCCCGGCAGGTCTGGGACTACTTCCATCCCAGCGATGCCCCATCGCCAGAGACCGCCGCGGTTGAAGATGGGGTGATGGCCGAGCTGGCATCTTGAGACGCCTGTTGTTGCTGCGTCTGCGGCGGGTGCTGGTGAGCCTGGCCCTGGGCTTGATGGTGCTGGGCATTGCCGTTGCAGGCCTTTCCGTTGAACAAGCGCAGGCGGCGCCGGGGCTGTGCGTCGGTCCGGTCTGCGGCGATCAGTTTGTACGCAGCCGCGACTACCCCTGGCAGTTGCGCCTGCGGGTCAGCGACCAACAGGGCCGCCGCGAACGGCTGCTGATCGACTGCCGCAACGGGGTGGTCAGCCCGCTGGCGGGTCCGGTCGAGCGCGGCTACGCCACGGCCGTGGCCCGGCGTGCCTGTCGTCTCGACGATGAGGTGTTGCGCCAGTCGGCGGCATGACCACCGGCGTCTGGGTGCTGGGCGATCAGCTGTCGGCGGGGCAGGCGGCACTGGCCGCGATCGAAGCCGCCCAAGGCCCCGCTGCGGCGCGTGAGCACTGCCGTGTGCTGTTGATCGAGAGCACCGCCGTGTTGCAGTGGCGTCCCTATCACCGCCAGAAGCTGGTGTTGGTGTGGAGTGCGATGCGCCATTTTGCTGCCGAACTCAAGGCGAGCGGCTGGTCGGTCGACTACCGCGAGGCCGGCAGCTTCAGCGGCGCCCTGCGTGCCTGGAGCCAGGAGCACGGCATCAACGAGCTGCATGTGATGGAGCCGGCCGAACGCCCATTCCGGCAGGCGATCGACCAGCTCTGGGCCAGCCAGGCCAAGCCAGCACCCCGAACCGAGGGGCTCACACAGCCGGCTCTGCCGTCGCTGATCTGGCACCCCTCCACCGCCTTCCTGTGGAGCCGCGACGACTTTGCGGCCTGGGCCAGGCCCTACAAGCAGCTGCGCATGGAGCTGTTTTACCGCCAGGGCCGCAAGCGCTTCGGCGTGCTTATGGACGACGCGGGGGAACCGCTGGGGGGCCAATGGAACTACGACCACGACAACCGCAAAGCGCCAGTCAAGGGTCTGCAGGGGCCTGAACCGCTGTGGTTCGAACCCGACGCCATCACGGCCGCCGTGATCGCCAAGGTCAGGGACCTCGACGCCCAGCGGGCCCAAGCCGGGCTGTCGCCCCTGC
>VGQR01000572.1 GCA_016882345.1 Cyanobacteria bacterium K_DeepCast_35m_m2_023 | reverse complement strand
GTAATGCAGCATCAGCTCGGTGGCTTTGCGGCTGCTGTCACTGATGCCCACAGCCCGCTGCATCAGCCAGGCCAGCCCCGCCGCGGGTGGACCGCAGCCCACCAGCACCAGATAGACCACCAGTACAGCGTTGAACACCCGGCCAAGCGCGATCGACACGCCCAGAAACTGGCCTACCGGAATCACGGCCAGATCCTTGAGGCTGTCGAGTTCTTCGATCAGCAGCAGCGCGCTCGCCAGGAGGTAGCCAGGTTTGAGCAGTCGAGTGCTCAGCTGATGCAGGCGGTCTTCGGGCAGCCAGCGGGCCAGCCAGCGCACCAGCAGCCTGAGCACGACCCAGCCCAGCCACAGCTGACCCAGCAGCAGGGCCAGGCCAAAGCTCCATCCCAGCGCCAGCAGACCGGCGCTGATGGCCAGCAGCAGCGCCGCCCCCAGGGTCTCGCGGAGCCAGCGCGGTCCCCGGGGCCACCAGGTCCTCATGGGACCCAGGCGGCTCCCGATCACCACCGTCAGCACCACGACGAGCTGCAGCAGCACCTGGGGCCGCTCCAGATAGGCAAGCCAACCGAAGGCTTCGAAGAGGAGATCTCTCATCGCCGGTTCTGCAGGGCCTGGATCAGGGCCGGGGTGGCGTTCTGGGGCGACAGCTCACCGAACACCACCGCCGTCAGCAGTGACTGCACCCCGGGGATGCGGGGATCCGAGCTTTTGGCCAGGCGAATGATCGGGTTGGCCTGCAGTCCATTGCTGGCGCTGGTGGCCATCGCGGCCAGCGTGGCCGAGCTGCTGACCGGCACGGTCACAAACCGGTTGGCCGGCAGCACCGTCAGGGAGCCCACGGTCAGGTTGCGCTGGCTCAGGGGGTTGAGGGCGTAATGGCCGAAGGCCAGGGCGCGCCGGCGGGCCGCGGCTGACGAATCCTTGCCCAGCACTATCACCCGCAGCCTGTTCATCGGGCTGGCCGCACCACCGGGCCCCATGGGCAACGGGGCCACCGCCAGGGCACTGCCGAGGCTTTTGCGCAACGTGGGAATGCTGGTGCTGCGGCAGGGCATCCAGTCGAGCCGCCCGGCCGCAAACTCGCTGTCCATCGAGCGCTGGCTGCCAAAAAAGGTGACCCACATCTGGTTGTTGGCGTCCTGCAGCCACCCCAGCCAGGCCTGGATGCGCAGGCGCTGCTGGCCGCTGGGCTGGCGTCCGGCCAGGGCCTGCTCCAGCCCATCGACGACGCCCAGGCTTCCGGCTGTCCAAAACAGATTGGCCAGTTCTGTCGACAGTCCGATCGGATGACCACGGGCGCTGGTTTGCAGCAGACCGCCCAGGCTGCTCGGGGGGGTGCGCAGACGGGTGCGGTTGTAGCAAGCCACCTGGGTCTGCACCAGCAGGGGCAGGCCCACCAGGCGTCCCTGGCCATCGGTCAGCCGTTGCGCGTCGCTGGGGTGCAGGCTGTTCAGCTGCGCGGCGTCAACGGGGTAGGGATCCACCAAGCCTGCAACCAACAGCCGGCGGGCGGTGTCGCCATTGACGAGCAGCAGGTCAGGCCCCAGACCCGCTCGGGTGCGGCGGCCCACGATCGCCTCGAGCTCGGGTTCGGGGTCAACTGTGAACTGGAAACGGGTGGCCTGGTGCAGTTCTCGGTAGCCGAATTCCAGGCCTCCCAGCCGTTTTCAGAACCCTTCGACCAGATCGCTGTCGACGGTTGTGTCGTTGATGCTGCCAATCGAGACGTACAACACATTGGGCAGCTCGCCCCTGCGGCCGCAGCCCGCGGCGGTCAGGGCGATCAGCAGCAGGCTCAAGGCCGCGGTTCGGCTGTGGCGTTGGTGCGGCATGGGATTGACGAACAGGCCCATCATCCCGGCTGTGGAGCCGTTTGGC
>VGQR01000571.1 GCA_016882345.1 Cyanobacteria bacterium K_DeepCast_35m_m2_023 | reverse complement strand
ACACCGCCACGGGTTTGCACTGACCAAGATTGACCGTGGTAAATGGACGGTTAAAAGGTTGAAACAGGGTCAAAGGTAGAAGTCAACACCTTGCTTTACACCAAGGTAAAGGGACTAAAATAGATCAGATTGAACAAGGCATTGAAACTAAGTAGTTACATTCTGCTTGACTTAGACAAGAGGCAAAAGCACCTTGACCTTGACTCTCCTTGTCAGTGCAGCGAGACAACATGGGCAGCAAAGGCAAACGGTGTTTTGAAAAAGTTGCTTGACCGGTTCGGTTTAGAAAATGATGTTCCTAACCGAAGGGGGGCAGGGATTCATCTCATACACGCTTGCGATTCACACTCACACTCCGAACGACCGTGCTCGAACCCGGCACATATTTTCCTGGGCACTGTCAGTGAGAATAGTGCTCGCCCCTACCGAACTGTTGACCCACCTGCCTACGACGGAAGTAGAGGTGAGTTGCCGATGAAAGAAGTTGACCATCTGTACTTGCTTGACCGGTATCGGATTACAAAACCAACACTGTTCAAACGCAAAAATGCACTCCGGGAGATTGGCAAAGTAAAACCGGTACGAACCGGTGGTGGGAAGTTTTATTACTCACCTCGGGATGTGTATTTGCTGGACTGCGTTGACTTTTGGATGACCGCTGGTTGGGGTATCGGCGAAATCACCTCGTTCCTTGTGTGCAACGAGTCTATGGTCGAGTCTCGTGTCCAGTGAACCTGAAAACCCAGTCATAGCAGCGGTTCTCGGGTCCAGTCTTGTCACGAGTCTTGTGTCCAGTTTCGAAAAAAAAGGGCAGTAACCGCCTTGACTCTTCCCACGATTCCCTTCCTGTGACCCAAAAAGGATTCCAACCCTTTGACCCCGACGACATCGAGGTAGAACTCCGCAAGCAACAGCAGCGGGGTGCTGACCGTGTGAAGGCAACCGGCGAGGTGTTCACACCGATGGCACTGTGCAGAAAGATGGTTGCCGACATACCGCTTGAGAAGAGGCAGGACCCTTACGCCACCTTCCTTGATAACGCTTGCGGTGACGGCAACTTCCTGGTTGCCCTGCTCGAAGAACTCTCAAAGTTCCACGACCCTTACTGGGTGGTGAACCACATGATCTACGGCGTTGACCTGATGGCAGACAATGTGGCGACCGCCAAGGCACGGTTAGGACTGACCCCAGACCAACCAGGGTGGTTCCACATCGTCTGTGCCGACGCCCTGGAATACGACTACGAGTTTCCCTGCCCGTTTCCGGGTTGGACCGAGGAAAGTAAACAGGCAAGGCGACGGCACCGGGACTGACCTAAACTCCCTTTTACAGACAGACCGTTGTCCCAACGGCGTAAAACGGACAAAGTGACCACCCAGTACCTCGCCTACTACCGCGTTTCGACCCAGCGTCAAGGGCGGAGCGGGTTGGGTCTGGAAGCACAGCGAGCGGAGGTTGCTCGGTTGGTGGCGGAAGAAGGGGCGTGCCTCGTGGATGAGGTCACCGAGGTGGAAAGCGGGAAGGACGAACGGAACCGACCGTTACTGCTCGAAGCGTTGGAACGGTGTCGTAAGGACGGAACCGTGCTGCTCGTGGCAAAACTGTGCCGCCTATCCCGTGACGCTGCCTTCGTCCTGACGCTGATGAAGGACAGCAAGGTGCGGTTCAAGGTGGCGGCGATGCCCCAGGCGGACAACTTCCAACTGGGTATCTGGGCGTTGCTCAATCAGCAGGAACGCGAGCAAATCTCAAGACGAACAAAGGAAGCACTCGCAGCAGCGAAGGCAAGGGGCGTGAAGTTGGGTGGGACAGGGGGTGCCCACGCTTCCCTTGCCGGGATGAACGCTGCCCGTAAGCGGAAGGCAGAGGACCACAAGGCAACAG
>VGQR01000570.1 GCA_016882345.1 Cyanobacteria bacterium K_DeepCast_35m_m2_023 | reverse complement strand
GAGGGCCGTGGAAAAGAATGAAGCCAAGTTGGCGGCTTTTGAGGCCGACAAAGGGAAAATCTGGCTGCAGCCTCGGAAACAAGAAACTACGAAAGCGCCACTTATCTTTAGTATGGATGGTGAAAAAGCCAAGCTATACGAATTCGACCGACCCGAGCACAACCAAGAGTGGGCCTTGGGCAGTAGGCAGCTAGTCCCTGAAGTAAAGGCCAAGCTTAACGAGTACTCACCCAGAACTCATTATTTGGTCATTTTTCTCCAACCGGAAGGCGTATCCGATGCCAATCAGGTCAAAGAAGTCGCCAAAAAGCTTGGCTTTGACGTGGGGTGGGATGCGCTGGAACCAGGCACCGTTCTCCAAACCGGGCCGCCGCCCGTTTTTCGACTGGAAGAGCCTGAGCCGCTTCCCAGTTTACCTCCCGGAGAGAAATGAGAGCCCGGCGATGGAAACGGGAGGAGGGAGACAGCCTCGACCTGTTGCTGGACACGATGTGTAACCTCTTTGGAGGGATTATCTTTGTTGCCTTGCTGGTGGCTTTGTTGGCCGGGGAGGATGCAAGTCAAAAGGTGAATCCGGGAAAAAATCCGTCCCAAGACCTGTTGGACCGCGAAATCGCCAACCTTCAGCAGGATTTTGATGCGTTAAAAAGAAGCGTGGACGAAGCAGGTAAAATGGCAGAAGGCGCCAAGGGGGCCGCGGCCGAGCAGCAGGCCTTTGCAGATTTGAAAGCAGAAGTCCAAGCCTTGCGCGCAGCCCTAGAACTTGCCAACCAAGAAGCCCCGGAGGGGCAGGACCTGGGGCAATATCTCCAGCAGACCAAAGACAAAAAAGCCGTGCTGGAGAGAGAAACATTGGATCTTGAAAATAAGCAGAAAAGCTTAAAGGAAGAAAAAGAGAGGCTGAAAAAAAGATTGGCTGATTTGCAAAAGCGCGGAGAAGAGGTTGCAGAACAAAAAACAGAGGGACTCCGTTTTCCCAGGGAAAGGGCCAGTGCGAAAAGACCCTTTTGGATTTTACTAACTGAAAAAGGGTTTTACCCAGTACATAATCCTAATGCCGGGCTTTCGTACTGGACTGATTATGTCAATGTGCGTGAGTCATTAGAAAAAGCGGAGGTTGCGGCAAAATCCGGGCGCGGACTTAGGAACGAGAAGGAAATTCGGGCGGTACTATCTGAAATTAGCCCGTCCAAATTCTACCCTGTCTTTATTGTTTCTCCGGATTCCTTTTTGGAATTCCGAAAAGCCAGGGACATCGCCTTGTCGATGGAATTTGAAATCGGAGCGGAATTTTATACAATGAAACAAGTTTTAACATTAGTTACGGAAGGGGGGACAACCCCAGGGGTTCAGTGAAGACAGTTTCTATTCTTTTCCTTAGTGGATTAAGTGCAATAGGACTGGCATGGTCACAAACCAATATCGCTAAAGACAATCAGCCTTCCGTAGTCTGGATTCAAATCAAAACCGCCGAGGATTCGGGAATCGGTTCCGGCTTTTTCATCAGTCCTGATCAGGTGGCCACCAACTGGCACGTGGTTAGGAATGCCGATGAGATCCTGATGCGTACTTCGGATGGAAAGGAGTCGAGCGGCACCGTTTGGGTGGCCTCCCCGCAACATGATCTTGCCCTGATCAAAACATCGCCCGGCTTTGGAGAAGGCAGGGCGGTTTCCCGCCGAGCCGAGCCGGCCCAGGAACTGGAGCCCGTTTATGTCTGCGGCCACCCAGAAGCTCTGACCTTTTCCTGGTCCAGCGGAACCGTAGCCAACGCTCACCGGGTGTTTGATGAGGGTGATCGGAACCTACCTGGGCTGCCTTTTATCCAGCTGA
Organism: Cyanobacteria bacterium K_DeepCast_35m_m2_023; assembly: GCA_016882345.1. Next base: position 54 of record VGQR01000570.1, on the reverse strand, counting down.
ACGCCGCCATTTCTGCAGGATCCAGCGGCGGACCGGTGTTTGACGCGCAGGGCA
>VGQR01000569.1 GCA_016882345.1 Cyanobacteria bacterium K_DeepCast_35m_m2_023 | reverse complement strand
GTATGGGCATACTCTTTCTTGCTGTGCAAGACGTGCTGCGTCGCCTTCGCCCTCTGCTGGTTCTGCCCCTGCTCAGCCTGCCGCTGCTGGTTCATCCAGGCCCAGCACTGGCGGCTCCAGCAACAGAAGCCGAAATGAACCTGTACACTCGCATTGCTGCGGTCAACGTGTGCATTGCCCGGGCGGCGGGCATCGAGTTCGACAAAGCCGTTCGCATCGCCGGTGAAACCATCTCCCAGCTGCTGCAGGGGCAGCACGTGGGCCTGATCCAGCAGGTGGGCCCCAAGCCATTGAGCCTCGACGACCTGCGCAAAGGCTCGATCAACTCAGCCGTGCTGGGGGCCGCCGAGATCTGCCCCAAGGAAGTGCCAGCCGATGTGATGAAGCGGGTGCAGGAGGCCATCAGCCGCAACCGTCCCGCGGGTGCCAAACCGGCCGCCAAGCCCTGACCATCTGCCCACCGACTGCCGCCGCCTCCCGCTGACCCCATGGCCACCGTGCGCCTCGCCGATTACCGCCCGGCGCCCTACCTGCTCAGCCGCACCGACCTGACGGTGCGGCTGTATGGCGATCACGCGATCGTCGAAGCGGCGCTGGCCTTGAGCCCCAACCCCGCAGCGAGCGCCGGCAGCCGCGAAGCACTCCTGCTCTGCGGCATCGATCTGGAGCTCGAGCAGCTCAGTCTCGATGGCCAGCCCCTGAACGCCGACCAGTTCGAGCGCACCAACACGGGCCTGAGTCTGCACGCTCCGCCGCAGCGGGACTTTGTGTTGCAAAGCCGGGTGCGCATCCAGCCGCACAGCAACACCACCCTCGAGGGGCTGTATGTGAGCGGCGGGCTGTTCACCAGCCAATGCGAAGCCGAGGGCTTCCGCCGCATCACCTTTCATCCCGACCGGCCTGACCTGCTCAGCCGTTTTCGGGTGCGCATCGAGGCCGAGCGGGCCAGCTGCCCGGTGCTGCTCTGCAACGGCAACTGCATCGAGCGCGGCGAACTACCCGACGGGCGTCATTTTGCGGTCTGGGACGACCCGTTTCCCAAACCCTCGTACCTGTTTGCCCTGGTGGCAGGCGCGCTCGACGAACGCCGCGACAGCTTCGTCACCGCCAGCGGCCGCACGGTGCAACTGCGCATCCATGTGGAACCCGGTGATCTGCCCTACACCGACCACGCCATGGCCTCGCTGAAGCGCTCGATGGCCTGGGATGAGCAGCGCTATGGACTCGAGTACGACCTCGACGAGTTCAACATCGTCGCGGTGCGCCATTTCAACATGGGCGCCATGGAGAACAAGAGTCTCAACATCTTCAACTCCAAGCTGGTGCTCGCTGATGCCGAAACCGCCAGCGATGGCGAGCTCGAGCGCATCGAAAGCGTGATCGCCCACGAATACTTTCACAATTGGACGGGCAACCGCATCACCTGCCGCGACTGGTTCCAGCTGTCGCTCAAGGAAGGTCTGACGGTGTTTCGCGACCAGAGCTTCACGGCCGACCTGCACGGCGCCAGCCTCAACCGCATCGCCAACGTGGCGATGCTGCGCAACACCCAGTTTCGCGAAGACTCAGGACCGACGGCGCACCCGGTCAGGCCCGATCACTACCAGGCGATCGACAATTTCTACACGACGACGATCTACGAGAAGGGATCCGAAGTGATCCGCATGCTCCACACCCTGCTGGGCGAGGAGACGTTCATGGCTGGCATGGCGCTGTATGTGAGCCGACACGATGGATCAGCCGCCACCTGTGACGACTTTGTGCAGGCGATGCGCGATGCGGCCCACGACGCCTGGGAGCGCCACGGAAATCCGATCCAGCCCCGCTTCGATGTGGAGCAGTTCAAACGCTGGTATCACCAGGCCGGCACACCGGTGTTGCAGATCC
>VGQR01000568.1 GCA_016882345.1 Cyanobacteria bacterium K_DeepCast_35m_m2_023 | reverse complement strand
ATGGCGGGCGCTGGTGGCTCGCTGCCCAGGGCTCACCCCCTACTCACTGCGGCATGGCTACGCGTGGCGGGCCCACTGCTGCAGCGCCAATGCCATGCACCCCCGGATCGCGGCGGCCCTGATGGGCCACAACGTCGCCACCCACCTAAAGCATTACGGCAGTTGGACTGATGAGGCCTCGCTTGAGGCTGCGGTGGAGCGCTTCAACGCTGGGGTGCATGCCGTTGTGGGCACATAGGTGCCTCATTTGCGATCAGGGTCGTTATAATTTTGCATTGCGCCGGGTCCGAACTGCCCGGGGAACCTCCACCAAAGCCGTTGTATGCGCGAGGGAGCTGGCTGGCCCCTCATGCTCTGGTGCTCTGCGAAGCCGGTTCCCCGCATATGTTCATCATGGGCAATCACGCCCCGAATCCCCCTCGGGCCAAAGTTCAAATCACAGTCGGCAGCCTAGTTGAGGTCTGCCCCGACTTCCTTTGCCCAGTGCATTGGCAAGCCTTGGCACGTCACCTCAAACAGGGCACCCAATTCCAGGTAGTTGCCGGAGCCCAAGGCCTGCACGGTGCCACGTTGGTGCTGCAGCCTTGGCCCTGCACAAGCGTCTTCCCCAAATACGTTCTGGCACCTTCCGAGTGCGTGTGGCTGAAATGCACCACCGATGAAGTTGAAGCCTTCGCTGCAGCTGTACGTGATCGGAGGGCAGCCAAATGAGCACCTCCAATCAATGGCTTCGCACCCCCATGGCCGCCATGGCCCTGGGGTGCAGCCAGAACCACCTCAAGCGCTGCCGCGATACCCACGGCGGCTTCCTAGTGGGCGGTGAGCATACATCCTTGGGCCCAGCCATAGCGCCGCGATCCTCTGGGATGTGGATGCGATCCGCGCCGCGTTTCATTACCGGGGCATGCTGCGGCAACGCGGTGAAGCAGCCCTCAAACAAGCGGTGGGAGCATAAAAATGGCTCCTACAAATCGCAGGAGCCTTGGGCATGGCGATGCCTCAAGGTTATCTGACCCTCTGCTGCATCTGCAGCAAGACAATCCCGGCAGATCAGCTGCCACAACAGGGCTAGCTACTGCCGCAGCAGCTAGCTATGCACCAAAGCCGGCACCATGGCGCCAAGCACTGCAGCGGCTGCAGCCGTTTGAGGTGGATCTGGCCCTTCTGCCGATCGGCTGGGGCACCGAGCACAAAGGGCCCATGCTTGAGGGCTGGCAGCACCATGGTGGCTTCACCGTGGCGCAGCTGCAGGCTCACCGCAGCATGCGATCCGTTGGTGCCCGCACCGGGCTGCTCACCGGCCCGTTGCTGGCCTTCGACTTCGACGGTCAAACCTCCTTCCACCTGGGCCTCGATCCCAGCGCCGTTGGCAGCTGGCAGGTGCACCGCACCACCGACCCATGGCGGCTGAAGGTGTTGTTCCGGCCAACGCTGGAGCAGCTCTGCCAGCTGCCGGGTGGTGCCGAGTTTCAGGGCAAGACCATCACCGCCGCCAAAACCGACACCGCCAAGGCCGAGGCGCTGGAGGTGTTCTTCGACGGCGGGCGCCAGGTGATCGTGCTGGGCGAACACCCCAGCAGCAGCGGTACCTACTACTGGCCCAGCGACATGGGGCCTGAGGAGCTGGAGGCGCCCCCAGAGCAGTGGTGGGCCCATGCGCTGGAAATCGCCCAGCAGTGCCACCACAACAAAACCACCGGCAACAAACCCAGCGCCAACAGGCACAACACCCGCCGGCTGAATCCATGCCCCATCTGCGGTCGGCATGACGGCCCAGGGGGGTCAGCACTGTGGTGCGAGCAAACCCGCCAAGGGTTGATCCTCTGCATGCCGGGCTCCACCTTCAGCGCCGAGGGGCGCCATGGCCCGCTGTGCATCGGGCAGGTGGTGG
>VGQR01000567.1 GCA_016882345.1 Cyanobacteria bacterium K_DeepCast_35m_m2_023 | reverse complement strand
AAATACCTCGAATGTAAGTATCAGAGAGTGTTCCGTTACCACTGGGCGCACCCTGCATTCTTACGGTGTAGGTTCGACCTGCAAGGGCCTGAAAGGAGTAGACATCATTGGCACCATCTTGCTCATTGGTTGCTATGTAGCCATTTGCAGAGGCAAGGCCAGAACTGTCAAATGATAGATTTTGACCTGTACTTGAGCCACCAGTGTAGTAGCTGTTAATCGACGACTGACTACTAAAATCAACTGATGACCTTGGTCCGATTGTCACATCGAGATTATAAGATCCTACGTTGGACCCGTAACTCCCTACGTCAACCCTGTAAGTCCCGGCAGTACTTGCCACATAATTAACCCGCGCCTCGGCATTACCGTAATTATCATCTGCAGTCGTATTGGCCTGCAGGGTCCCACTGGAATTGTAAATTCCGTAAATATATGTGTCTCGTGATGTACCTCTTCGATTTATTACCTCGATTGATTGGCCTGCTGAGAGCTCTACGCTGTAGCTGTCAATTTCCCTAGGGTAGTCGGTGAAGCCCGAGTAGCGTTGTGTGGCAGCAGTTGTCGCGGTGTTTCCTAGGAAGGCTGGCATCGCACACGTAGAAGACTCACCAAACCCTAGCAGGCCTTACTGCCGAGTAATGCAAAGTGCCTTTCTGGCCTGGCTTTGCAATCACTGCATGCTCTCAAGTTTTAGCGGTTCTGCCTGGCCTGGCAAATCCCCGTCTAGGGCTGCTGTCTCGGGATCCCTTCGCCAATTGCCTTTGGATCCCTTCCCTGCATCATGCATTTCAGGTGCTCCCTCAGTCCCTTCACATTTCTTAATCCGGCGCTTTAGCGCTGCTGTGTGTCCTGCGCCAATGCAGGCGGTTTCTCGGCCGCTTGATTCTGTTCCACTTTGCTTGTAACGCCTGGCGTTCCTTCTGTTTGCAAGGCTGGTTTTCTGCCGCCAGGGCGCTGGGGGTGTGCCTTGCACTACTTGTCAGTGGGCTGCATTTTAGAGGCCTGGACTTAGCCGCTCTTGCTGCTTCCTCTATCGCGTTCGTTGTCTGCTCGTCAGAGCAGCTGGCCCACCATCACCGCAGCCACGGCGGAGAACAGGGTGATGCCAAGGGCGGTGAAGGAGTTCTGGCCCTGGGCCACCGCGAAGCTGGTGATCACGCCGGCGCCGAGGCAGGCCACGGCCAGTTGTGTGGTGAAGGCGGGGCGCTGTTCCACGGAGAACCCAAGTGCTGAATGCAGTGTGCTGGGGCTCAGCCGATGGCGCTTGGCTGCGGGTTCGTTACCTGGCGTTGGGCTTCGTTACGCGCCGCAATGGGAGGAGGCGGGGCGGGCCCGGCCGCCGCTGGCCCACTGCTGCAGGCTCTCCAGTTGCTCGCGGGCGGTGCGTGATAGCGGCACCAGCTGGGCGGCGGCGCTGATCAGGTCGGCTTCCCTGAAGTCGCGCCCATCACTGAAGGCCTGGTGCATCGCCTCGATCACCACCTGCTCCAGCTCCGCCCCGGAGAAGCCCGCGGTGCGGTCCACCACCACCTCCAGGGGCAGGCGGTGCTCCGGCCGTCGGCGCTTGAGCTGCAGGTCGAGGATGGCGCGCCGCTCGGCCCCATCCGGCAGGTCGAGCAGGAAGATCTCATCAAAGCGCCCCTTGCGTAGCAATTCGCCGGGCAGCCGCTCCACGCCGTTGGCGGTGGCCACCACGAACACGGCGCTGCTTTTCTCGGCCATCCAGGTGAGCAGGCTGGCCAGCACCCGCTGGCTGGTGCCGCCGTCGCTGCGGCCGTCGCCGGAGCCGCCGAAGCCCTTGTCGATCTCGTCGATCCAGAGCACGCAGGGGGCCATGGCCTCCGCCCGCTGGATCATGTCGCGGGTGCGGGCCTCCGAGGCCCCCACCA
>VGQR01000566.1 GCA_016882345.1 Cyanobacteria bacterium K_DeepCast_35m_m2_023 | reverse complement strand
ACAGCTCCCGAGGCCCAACTCCTGGCTGATCGTTGGCGCGGGGAGTACAACTCACTCAGGCCGCACTCGGCCCTCCAGGGGCGTACGCCCCTGGAGGCAGCTCAACAGGGAGTTGCCGCATGACTAAATCCACCCACTCTCATAAGGCCTGGACCGACGAAGGGGGTCACGTCACCGTCTCGCGACAAATGCGAAAATTGCATAGACTTTTTTCTACAGTTCTCGGGTGCATTCAAAAGCTATCTGATTCTGCAAGTTTGCTGAATTTAGTGATTTTATCGTCTGATGATCTTCGTTGCCTATTCCATGTATCCAACTCGGTTCATTAAGTATATCGAAAAATTTAGAATTGGTTCTGTCAATAGAACATTAAATCTGGGGCCATCGGGTGTTATCATCACAGAATATCCCCATAGGCAAAAAATCAATTTTTCTTTCAAAGCTATCCGCTGACAGATGTACGGCCCCGGCTAGCTACACTTTCACCTGAAACCTTCGCCATTCTCAAGCTTTCCATGTATTTTTATGTATAACCAGGATACGCTCTGAATTGGGTATGGGTATGTATGCTTGATGGTAAGTTCCACATGATACACCAAAATTCTAAATATAACTAGTTTTGCATATATAAAAATGCATTATTCATATTAAGTTAGATCTCATGTTCCAATAACTCGTATTAACATATCTGCAGGCGGGCAATACCCGTAAAGCTTTTGATTGGTGGCTTGGGATCAATAGTATTAAATTTGCTTTGATGTTTTTAGGGGTTTAAAAGGTTGTTGGAACTGTGTATAATTTGCCAGGTATGTCTAGGAGTTTTCATTAGTAATGGCGTGAGGATTCAAAGCAGCTACTATGGTTAATGATATTTTTATTGCTTATTGGGAATCGATAGAAATGCAGAATATTTACAGTTAAATACAATTATCAAATACGAATATTTTTATTATAGTCGGCGAAGGCGAATATTAAAGCTATGCCTGGCCGAAATTTTATACAGTGTTTAAATATTAAAAAGCCAAAAAAGCGGATGTTGAATTGTTAATCTATATAAATTCTGATAGTGCATTTTAAAAAATCATGCTGAGGATACAAGCCTTAACCGATAAGTTAATGATAACTAAATAAGTTGAAACCTACTCAAACGGATTATTTTTTGTAAATTCTCCTTTTAACTGGTTTAATATTTCAACCTGTGCAAGCCCCATCATTCTGACCTCTCCTTGCAATTCAGCTAACCTTCTCCGCGAATACAGATAATCTTGCGCCATCATTTTTCCCTTGTCTGTTAAATCATCCATTTCAAATTCAATGTCACCAATTTTTGGCATTTTAAGTTTGCAACGATCATATTACAGCAGCGATGTTTGGTTGACGCCTTGTGATTGTAAAAATTCTTAATGCGCTGCTCTCAGTCTCCCCGCCCACAACGAGGTTCTGGGTTATACGTTGCACTTATGGGATATACATTTATAATGTCGGTGTATATATTTATATCAAACTCGATATGGCATGTTGCGCTTCAATTTGTTGGTAATCACAATAATGAAAAAATATACTCGTTACTCTTCTTTTGTGTTGAAAAGCAATGTGTTATCCCAATGGGTGTCTAATGTTCCTTTTATCTTACAACATTGGGTTAACATTTAGATTGTGCGCATCATTGTTCTCTCCCATATATTGGATCTTTGGCAAACCCATACTAATACTTGCTTGGCATCTTGGTATTTGAAATGAAATCTACCTTGTTTGTCATTTATACGTTACGCTTTGCTATAGTTTATTTGTTAGGAGAAAAATGGAGGTTGAGGCCTCGGTGTAAATTTCTTCGGTCCGCCTTCGACCCGCGCTCTGCAATGGCAGGTGCTTGAGATGCCGAAGGTACACCTCA
>VGQR01000565.1 GCA_016882345.1 Cyanobacteria bacterium K_DeepCast_35m_m2_023 | reverse complement strand
CATCTCCTGGTTACGAAGCACGATGGGTATAGAGAAGATTTTGAAGACATACTTTCTGTCCTCATCGCGATAGTCGTCATACTCGGAATCAAAAACCGCAAGGTCGCGGAGACCATCCCTCCGTTTCAAGATGAAGAGGGTTTTTCTGAGAGTAGAATTAGTTTTCTCCTCCTTGGCGGTGAAAGACTTAAGACCTGACCAGCACTGGTCACCCACCGCAGAAGGAAATCCCATTTCATTGGACTGGATTACCCTTAGTTTTCGGGCGTTCATAAACGGATTTTAGGCAAGATGCAGTCAGCAGCAATAAATATCAATATATCCACCACCCTTAAGATGGCGCACCCTAGAGAGATGCCATATACTTGTAGCAACTGAACACCTGGTCATGATTTGGGCGCTCAACAATGAGAATAATCGAAATAGATTTGTTGTTAACTGGTTGAATTCCTTGCCCGCCGGCAAATCGATCCTCGATGCGGGCGCAGGTATCCAGAGATATAAGCAACATGCAAAACACCTCAACTACACTTCTCAAGATTTTGGAGGTTACGAGGGAGGAGAATTATTCGCGAGTAAGGTCGTCGATGAGTGGAACTCCAAAGATTGCGACATATTATGCGACATAACTAGCATTCCCGTGGAAGACAATTCATATGATTACATATTGTGCACTGAAGTATTTGAGCATCTCCCGGCGCCTGACAAGGCACTTAAGGAATTTGCTCGGATCTTGAAACCAAGCGGGAAACTATTGCTCACAGCGCCGTTCAGATGTCTTTACCACCAAGAACCTTATTTTTTCTACAGTGGATTCAGTACTTATTGGTATCAACATTTCTCCTCACTTAACAACTTGCAGATCGAACTCATAGAACCCAATGGCAATTATGCAACAGATATTGCGCAGGAGGTTCTTAGAGCAACAACTCTTGGGTCACCGATTCAGAGACTAATAGCAAAATTCATGGCACTTCCCTTTTATCTTTATCTTTATTTTCTTGATCTCAAGCGAGAGAAAATGCCTCGGAGTTGCTGGGGGTATCATCTTGTCCTCTCCAAAGAATAGTAAATTTTGAAACCTATTGACGAGTCAGTAGTTGGCAAAATTGCTTATTTCTTTGCGTCAAGATGGTCGCTGTAAATCTCCCCTTTAATCTTATTCTCTATCCCTATGTGATATCTTTTGTCTTTCTTCTGAAGTTCCTTAAGCATCTCATATTCAACCTTTGTCAGTCGAATGGTGATATTCATCTGACCACCTCACTACGGTTGTTCTGGAACCATTCATAGTGAGTGATCAGGAAATCCAGAGTACCCGTTCTGGATCGCCTGAGTTGGCGGGACAAGGAATCAAACTTTTGCAGAGTGGTCTGATTCCTTTTCCCAAAGAACAGATTGATATTTCTTTGATCAAGTTGCGGAAGAGTCTTCATAGAGAAGTCTTTGGTGGGGACATCTCTATTTATTCTGTTTAGAAGATCAAATCTGAATTCTGGTAATCAAGTACGAGGTCTGGATCCTGGTGGTGTCTGTAGGAGTAGTAATCCTTCAGGTTGTAGAACGCATGGTGGTCCCAGACCCAGGGTTTGATCACCACACCCCTGTTCCCCTCTGAAGTGGTCTTGAGGAGTTTCTGGACACACGGAGAGACCTTCTCGTGGATCAGGTAATCCAGGTACCAGAGGTGGTTCAGAGGGTCAGGTAGAGCACCCAGATGGAGGTGGGTGTGGAACACAAGGACCTGACGACCATGACGGATCACTGGTTTCCTTTCGTGGAAGAACACCAGATGAGGTCTTGAGGGTGGTTCAGGAAGTTTCTTGAGGGGTTGGTTCAGGAGTGAGGTCAAGAACACGTTCCTGAAGTGTCTGGAGTGACTGGTTGCGGTTTCAG
>VGQR01000564.1 GCA_016882345.1 Cyanobacteria bacterium K_DeepCast_35m_m2_023 | reverse complement strand
AGGTCAGGGCCAGGGGCACGGCGCCGCGCAGCCCGCACCAGCAGATGAGTATGTTTTCCTTGTTGTTGAAGGGGGAGAAGCGCTTGAACAACAACACGCTCACCGGGCGTGCAATCAACATCAGACCCGCGGCGCACACAATTCCCTCCGGTAGCACGTAGCGGATGTTGTAAGGGTCAATGATCACGCCGAACAGCAGAAACACCAGCATTTCTGAGAAGGTGTTGAACGGCTCCAGACTGTTTTCCAGAAGTTCCTTGGTGATCAGAGGATTGTCGTAGATGTTGCTCGCAAGAAAGACGCCGGTCACGTAGGCTGAAATGAAGCCAGATCCTTTGAGCATGCTGGCCAGTCCATAGGAAGCCATGGCGATCGAGATGCCGACAATCAGAATCTGATCGCGGGTCACAACAAAATGGCGCACCACATGTTGGCTGACATAGGTCAGGATCAGCCCCACCATGATGCCGCTGCCAATGCTTTTGACGAAGGCCTGAAATTCGCCGGCAACCCCGCCAACAAGCCCATCGTTGTAAACGGCGGTGCCAGTACCTGTGCTGTAGAAGATGCCAATCACCAGCATCAGGAATAAAATCGCTGCCGGGTCATTGACCGACGATTCAAACTCCAGCAGCAGGCGAACCCGCTCTGGAACAAAGCGCTGCACCGATGCCAGAACACTCAGTGTGGCTCCGGCATCGGTTGAACCCAGGCTCGCTGCAATCAGCATGCAAATGCCGATGGGCAATGCTGAAACGTCATTCGACGCCGTGCCAAAGAGTGTGTAAACCCCGAAGATGATGAGGCCGAACACGAGCGACGACACGGCTACGCCGCCCACGGCCAGCAGTAATCCGTAGCCCAGGAACTGCCGGATGCTCTTCAGCCTTGTGGTCAGACCCGCATAGAAGAGCAGCATCGTCAGGCTGACGACATGTAGGCTTTCAACGCCTGCGGGTCCGAAGAATTGTTCTTCTGGATTGATGGCTGCCCCCAGCAGCAGCACACCCAGCACAGCGGGCACCTGTAGCCGCCGGGCGAATTTGCTCATCACCAGCGTGCCGATGAACACGACGGCAATCACGCTGAGCAGATTCGGAAGCGGCAGCCTCTCCATCAGGTTGCTGACCTGTTCGGTGTGACCGTGCTTGATCAGTTCGCCACTGCTGTCTGCTGCCACTGCTGCCCAGAGCGGAGTGGGAAGCAGATCGAACCAGCTCATACCGAGGGGCAATGTCAGGCCCAAGCCTAAGTGGGACGCGGGATTTGCCCAGCTCCTGCCCCTTTAGACTGGGAATTCGAAATCCAATCGCATGATGTCTGCCAGCCCTGATGCCACCGCCGTTCGCACGGATTGGGAGGCGGTGATCGGCCTGGAGACCCATGTGCAGCTGGGCACCGCCAGCAAGATCTTCACCAGTGCCTCCACCGCCTTCGGCGACGACCCCAACAGCCACATCGATCCGGTGGTGTGCGGCCTGCCTGGCACCCTGCCGGTGCTCAACCAGACCGTGCTCGAGTACGCAGTCAAGGCCTCGCTGGCCCTGAACCTGAATGTGGCCGAACACAGCAAGTTCGACCGCAAGCAGTACTTCTATCCCGATCTGCCGAAGAACTATCAGATCTCGCAGTACGACGAGCCGATCGCCGAAGACGGTTGGATCGAGGTGGAGGTCGCCGAGAAAGGCAAGGAGACCTACCTCAAGCGCATCGGCATCGAACGCCTGCACATGGAGGAAGACGCCGGCAAGCTGGTGCATGCCGGCAGCGACCGCCTGGCCGGGTCCACCCACTCGCTGGTCGATTACAACCGCGCCGGCGTGGCCCTGGCCGAGATCGTCAGCAAGCCCGACCTGCGCACGGGCCGGGAAGCCGCCGAATACGCCAGTGAGATCCGT
>VGQR01000563.1 GCA_016882345.1 Cyanobacteria bacterium K_DeepCast_35m_m2_023 | reverse complement strand
GCCGATCAACAGGTCGCGGAGGGTGCCACCACCAACAGCCGGCAGCAGGCTCAGCATGAAACAACCCCAGAGGTCATAGCGGCGCTGCAGCGCCCGCAGAAACCCCGACAGGGCAAAGGCTCCCGTCCCAATCAGATCGAGGCCATAGAACCAGTGTGAACTGACCAGCTGGTTCAGGTCGTAGAGGCCTGCCGGTCCGAGTGGTCCCCGTTGGGGCCCGTCGAGCTGGGCGCTGCGCCAGATCCCTAGGCTCCAGGCCCCCTGGGCCGCTGCTGCGATACCGGCGGGATCGCCGCTGCCCTGGCCGACGATGGTCACACTGCGGTCAAAGGCCCCCTGGTTCAGCAGACCAAACCCCTGGTCGATGTCCATCAACTGCAAGACCTCGTTGAGTTGGTTGCGCTGCTGGAGCAGGTCGGGGTTGGACATCGCCCGCGCCGTGATGGCCACCGCTTCATCGGGATAGCGCTCGGCATAGCGCCAGCCCTCGGCCAGGGCCTGCAGCAATGCCGCAAGTTGGGCTTTGCGGCGTGGATCGTGCAGGTCGGCGGACCGCACATAAAGACCGTCTTCGAGAAATCCGTCGTTGTCGGCTCCGAAGCGGACGCTGAACAGGTCGGATTTCAGGGCGCCCGAGCCCAGAATCGTCTGAAATTCGTTGTAGCTCATGGCCGTGACGCAGTCGACACGGCCATCGAGCAGGTCGGCGGCATTGGCCCGCTGGGGCACCAGCTTGACGGCAGACAGCCCGAGGCCATGGCGGCTGAGCCAGTAGCCCACATCGAACTGGTCCCCCAGGAACCAGCTGCCGATGCGTTTGCCGCGCAGGTCGGTTGGTTGCCGGATGCCGGCATCGTCGCGGCAGACCAGCATCGTGCCCGGCCGTTGAAACAGCTGGGCCACATTGATCAGGTCGGCACCCTGGCGCCGCAGGTTGAGAGCATCAGAGCTCCAGCCCACCGCCACATCGGTTTGGCCCCGCTGCAACCGACCCAGGGGGTCAACCCCTGGCCCACCCGGCTGGAGCTCAACCGCGATGCCGGCCTTGTCAAACAGGCCGAATTCTCTGGCGACAAAGAAGCCGGCGAACTGGGTCTGCGGCAGCCAGCGCAGCTGGACTCGCAGTGGAGCTGCCGTTGCCGGGACGTTGGCCCGCAGCGGCAGCCATGCGATCAGGGCCAGTGCCAGCCCCAGCAGCGTCAGGACGGGGATGCGCCAGCGTTTCAAGTCGCCTCGACAGCGTCGTCTGTCGGTCCACTCAGACCCAGTTGCCGGCTCAGCCAGGGCAGGCTGAGGCCCTGCAGCGCCAGATTCAGCAGTACGGTTAAAAAGATCAGCCCCTCCACCTGTTGGTTGTATATCTCGATCTGGGTCGCGGTCAGCCCGGGGATCTTATCGATCGTGTGAATCACGGTGTAGGTCAGCGCCAGGGGGACGGCGCCGCGCAGCCCGCACCAGCAGATCAAGACGTTTTCCCTGTTGTTGAAGGGGGCGAAGGGCTTGAACAGAAACACACTCACCGGACGGGCAATGAACATCAAGCCCAGGGCACAGACAATACCCTCGGGCATGACATGGCGGATGTTGAAGGGGTCAATGATCACGCCGAACAGCAGAAACACCAGCATCTCCGTGAAGGTGTTGAATGGTTCCAGGCTGTTTTCCAGGAGCTCTTCCGTGATCAACGGGTTGTCATAGATGTTGCTGGCAAGGAACACGCCGGTGACATAGGCCGAGATGAATCCAGAACCCCTTAACAGGGTGGCCAGCCCATAAGAGGCCATGGCAATGGAGATGCCGACGATCAGGATCTGGTCGCGGCTGATCACAAAGTGACGCACCACATGCTGGCCGATATAGGTGAGGATCAGGCCCACCATGATGCCGCTGCCGATGCTTTTCA
>VGQR01000562.1 GCA_016882345.1 Cyanobacteria bacterium K_DeepCast_35m_m2_023 | reverse complement strand
ATAGGCCCCATCTTTCCAAAGCTTGACCTTGCGGCTCATCTCACCCAGCGGCCACACGCACAGCTGGGAGCGGGGAGGCACCACCACGGCACGGCTCGACAGGCTCATGGGGCAGATCGGATTGATCACGATCGCTTCGATGCCGGGATGCAGGATGGGCCCCCCAGCAGCCATCGCATAGCCGGTGGAGCCCGTGGGGGTGGCGATGATCAGACCGTCACCGCGGTACTGATCCACCACCTCGCCATCGATCTCGAGCTCGAGCAGGCAGGTGGGCGAGACCTCGTCGAGGCACGGCCTGAAATACAGGTCGTTGAGGGCCAGATGGGGGCCATCGCCATCGCGGTCCTCGCTGGCGGGATCGGCGGCTTCGCGACTGCTGGCCCGCTGCACGCGCGCCTCGAGCATCATGCGGCGCTCGAGCGCCACGTGATCGTCGCGAAGGCGCTGCCACAGCGAATCGTCTGGGTCACCCAGGCGCAGCAGGCTGCGGTCATGGGTCAGAAAGCCCAGGTGACCGCCGACGTTGAAGCTCAGAATCGGAACATCCAGGGGTGCCAGGTGGCGGGCTGCGCCCAGCACCGTGCCATCGCCCCCCAGCACCAGCGCCAAGTCGGGCAGGAAAGACTCGGTGGCGAGCAAACCCGGAAAAGGGTTGCTGGTGAGGCCACTGGTGGCCGTGACCACTGTGATGCCCTGGGCCTGCAGATCCTCTGCACAACGACGGGCCTGCCGTGAGGCTGCCTGACTGCCGGCACGAACGATCAGCCAAACGCGATCCAGACGCATCAGCAGATCGGCTTACACACGTGGCAACCTACCAACGCAGCAGGTTGAAACGCTCCATGTCCACCGTCTCACGGTTGCGATACAGCGACAGCAGGATCGCCAGACCCACAGCCGCTTCAGCTGCGGCGACCGTGATCACAAAGATCGCGAACACCTGCCCCCGGATCAGCTGGCCATCGAGGTAGCCCGAAAAGGCCATCAGATTGATGTTTACCGCATTGAGCATCAGCTCGATGCTCATCAGCACCCGCACGGCATTGCGGCTGTTGATCAGGCCCCAGACACCGGCACAGAACAGGACGGCAGCCAGAACCAGATAGGCCTGAAGAGGGATCTCGGTAGGGACGGTCAGGTTCATGGCTTGCTGGTCAGGAGCGGTGTGCGGGCTTTTTCGAGCAGACCCTGGTCGGCCGGTTCGCCGGTGATCACATCACTGGTGAACACATCACGGCGAGCCAGCACGATGGCCCCGATCATGGCCATCAGCAGCAGCACCGAGGTCAGCTCAAAGGGCAGCAGGTAGTCACTGAATAGGTGCTCGCCAATGCGCACCGTGGCTTCTTCGCCAATCGATGCGGGGCCGGGCAGGGCCCAGGGGGTGGTGAACGCCACCCGCACCAGCAACAGGAACAGACCCCCACACACGCCGGCCGACAGCAGACGCCGCAGGGCGAGTCCGGGAATGTTGGAGAGGTCCTCGCGCTTGTTGACGAGCATGATCGCGAACAGGATCAGCACGTTGACCGCGCCCACGTAGACGAGCACCTGGGCCGCGGCCACAAAGCTCGCATTGAGCAGCAGGTACAACCCAGCGACCGAGAGGAACACACCGCCCAGCAGAAAGGCGGAATAGACGATGTTCGGCAACAGCACCACACCGAAGGCGCCCAGAACCAGGGTCACCGACAGCACGGCAAAACAAATGAACTGGGTGGTCGAAGCGATGGTCATGCCTCAGCACCCCCTTGATTGCTGGCAGCTTGGGATGCAGCAGGGGTTTTGGGCAAGTGTTCCAGCACCTGCTCGGGCAGCTGACCAGCCCGAGGGCGGGTATCGGCCACACCGTGGGGGTCCAGCTCGCCCTTGGGTAGGTAGGCCAGCTCGCGCAGGGGAACCACTGAAGG
>VGQR01000561.1 GCA_016882345.1 Cyanobacteria bacterium K_DeepCast_35m_m2_023 | reverse complement strand
GAGGACGGCCCTCAGCCGACGGGCGCGGCGGTGGCCTGAGGCGAGGCCGTGGCGCCGGAGCCGGCCTCCTCTCCGGTGCCATAGAGCTCCCGCGCCAGTCGCTGGCGATCAAAGGCGCACCCCAGGCGCTGGGCGATCGCCTCGAGATCGCGGGCGGCATTGCCCAGGCAGCAGGTGCCCCCGGGGGAGGGGGTCACATTGAACACGAGCCCCGGCAGGGCCGGGATGCTGGCCTCCCCGAGCATCAGCTTGCGGTTCACCTTGTCGATCAACTGGGGGCGCACGCCGCCGTAGCCCTCGGCAAAGCGCAGATCGTCAAGCCGCATCCCCGGCACGATCTTGCGGGCATCGGCCAGAAACAGGCGCCGCCTGAGCCAGGGCACTTCAAACAGCAGGTTCTTGAAGATGTAGTTGCGGATGTCGGCAATGCGGAAGAGCTGCCAAAACACCGCCAGCACCGCCCAATCCAGCCGCAGCACCTTGAGGAACTCCCAGAAGGAGGCCGGCTTGTAGCGCTCCAGCAACGGCAGCAGCAGGGCCGTGGGGCCGAAGCGGGTCTTCCCCGGAGCACGCACATCGGGATCGCCGTGGATGGCGGCGAAGGGCAGCTTGTCGTTCTGCACGGTGTAGACCTTGCCCTTCAGCAGATCCGGCGTGAAGTAGAAGCTGCCGGCCACCGGCAGGCAGGAGTACTCCAGGCCGAAACCCATCTGCTGGGCCATCAGCAGGCTGTGGGCACCGGCATTTACCACCACGTGGCGCGCCAGCACCTCAGTGGGGGCCACCGCCGTGCCATCGGCGGCCAGACCGGCACTGCAACCGGAGGTGGGGGCGAGGCGCACGCGGAACAGCTCCCCCTCCGGGATGATCTGCTGCACGCTGGTGCCCATCAGCAGATCGAGCCGGCGAGGGGACTGGCCCTCATCTGCACTTCCCTGGCTTTCGTCGATCGCCGCGCGGGCCTGCGCCACAAACGATTCGGCCAGCTCCTCGTAGTCGACGGCGGTGTAGGTGCTGCGGATGCCGATGGCCACCAGCTCCTCGGACCGCAGCCGACCATCGACCAGGGCCACGTTCGGCTCCCACTCGGCGATCTGCTCCTTTTCCAGCAACTCCATCGCCGGGAAGTGGGGCGAGAAGCGCGCGAAGCGCTCCCTCAGGAAGGCGCACTCCTGCTCGCCCACCGCCAGCACCATCTTCGGGGTGCGGAACACACACCGCTCGCGCACCGCCGGCTCCAGCAGCTCGGCGTAGTGCACGATCATCTCGGCCGTGCGCTTCACCTTGATGGCCTTCTCGAGCGTGTAGTTGGTCTCGATGTCGCCGCAGTGGATCGTCTGGCTGTTGTTGGTGGCCTTGGAGTTCACCCGTGCCAACTGGTCGTAGCGCTCCACCAGGGCGATGCGGCCCAGATCCGTGTAGCGGGCCAGCTCAAACAGCAGGGCGCTGCCGCACACCCCACCACCCACAATCAGCACGTCCAGAGGCCCCTGCGCCGGGGGGACGGCGACGGCCGCACCAGTGGGGGAGGCTGTGCTCACAGCGTTGGACTGCTTAAGGGACCACCCCCATCGTGGCGGATCACCGGCGCCAGCAGCGGTGAGGGGACAGGCGATGGATTAAGCTCGTGGAACGTCAGCCGCGGCAGCGCAGCGGGCGACACGGGCGATTAGCACAGCGGTAGCGCACTTCCTTCACACGGAAGGGGTCACTGGTTCGAATCCAGTATCGCCCACTTTGATTCGATTCAGACTCAGGTCTGTCTTCTTCGCTTTCAGCCACCAGCCCTGGGTGGTTCGCAAATCAGCTCAGCCAGTTCATCTGGCCAGACTGGTCGATCTGCATACGTTGCATGGGCAGATCAGCAGTTTCGGGGCACAATGAACAGCAGCTTCGGCCTCGCCAGCCTGAACGCCCA
>VGQR01000560.1 GCA_016882345.1 Cyanobacteria bacterium K_DeepCast_35m_m2_023 | reverse complement strand
GCCGCAGCAGGATGTTCTCGACGTCTTCCCCCACGTAGCCGGCTTCGGTCAGGGTGGTGGCGTCGGCCACGGCAAAGGGCACCTCCAGCATCTCGGCCAGGGTCTGGGCCAGCAGGGTCTTGCCGCAGCCCGTGGGTCCGATCAGCAGGATGTTGCTCTTGTGCAGGCGCGTGGCGGTTTCATCGGTCTCGCCCTTGCCGTCGCCCTGCCAGGCCAGCCGTTTGTAGTGGTTGTACACCGCCACCGACAGGGTTTTCTTGGCCTCCTCCTGACCCACTACCTGGCGGTCGAGAAAGGTCTTGATCTCCTTGGGTTTGGGGATCTGCGCCAGGGTGGGCGCCGGTTTGGAGGTTTTCTTGGCGGGGGCCTTGCCGCGGCCGGGCTCGGGGGCGCTGCGTCCAGCGCCGGCTGCCGGTGCCCCGACGAGCTCCTCATCGAGGATCTCGTTGCAGAGGTCGATGCACTCGTCGCAGATGTAAACGCCCGGTCCGGCGATCAACTTGCGCACCTGTTCCTGCGACTTGCCGCAGAAGGAGCACTTCAGGTGGGCGTCGAACTTCGGCATCGAACCTTGGCTTCGGCTTGGCGGGGCAGAACCCCTAAGGACCAGGATCGACCTGAAGCGGGGATTCGTCAGCCGTCCTTAATGATCAAACCGGAGCGGTCTCGGTGACGACTCGATCGATCAGGCCGTATTCAACCGCTTCTGACGGGGAAAGGAAGTAGTCCCGGTCGGTGTCTTCGGCGATCTTTTCGAGCGGTTGGCCCGTGTGTTCAGCCATCAGCCCGTTGAGGGTGTCCTTGAGGAACAGGATTTCCTTGGCCTGGATCTCGATGTCCACCGCTTGGCCCTGGGCGCCTCCCAGGGGTTGGTGGATCATGATCCGCGCGTTGGGCAGCGCCAACCGTTTGCCCTTGCTGCCACCCGACAGCAGGAAGGCCCCCATGCTGGCGGCCAGCCCATAGCAGATGGTCACCACATCCGGTGCCACCTGCTGCATCGTGTCGTAGATGGCCAGGCCGGCCGTCACCGATCCCCCGGGTGAATTGATGTAGATCTGAATGTCCTTTTCGGGGTCCTCGGCTTCGAGAAACAGCAGCTGGGCCACGAGCGCATCGGCCACCTGATCATCGATGCCGCTGCCCAGAAAGATGATCCGCTCCCGCAGCAGGCGGGAATAGATGTCGAAGGCCCGATCCCCGCGGCCTGATTGCTCCACCACCGTGGGCAGCACGCCGGGGCTGGCGACGGTGCTGTGGATGGGGTGGCGGATGGTGGCGTCGATCACGCGGTGGGGCCAGGGCTCAGTCGGGTCAATCTATGGGGATCTGAGGGCGGCAGCGGCTTCAGGCCTCGGCCTTGGTGGTCTTGTCGGATTTGCCCTTGGCCTCCTTGCTGGAGGTCTTGGCTGTCTTCGCCTTCTTGGTGCTGCCGTCAGCCCCATCCTCGCTGGCGGTTGCCTTCTCGCTGATCGTGCTGTTGGCCTCCAGCCAACTCAGCAGCTGCTTCTGCAGCAGGTCGTCGGCGACCACCTGACGCAGGCGCTGGGGATCGATGTTGCCCTGTTGGCTGAGGCCGCGGCTGACCTCCTTGATCTTGGCCTCCAGGGCTTTGTCGTCAACGCTGATGCCCTCGGCTTCCGCCAGGGCCTTGAGCGCCAGGCTGCGGCGCAGGCGCTGCTCGGCTTCGGGGCGTGAGGTGTCCATCAGGCTGCGCACCAGATCGGGGGTGAACAGCTTCTTGACGTCCATGCCCTGCTCGGCGATCTGACCGGCGGTCTGCTCGATCAGGTTGCGGATTTCCTGCTGCACCAGGGTTTCGGGCAGCTCCACCTCGAGCTGTTCGACCAGGGCCTCGACCAGCGCGTTGTGGCGGTTGGCCTTGCCGCGGCGCTCGGCATCGTCCTTGCGACGGGTATCCAGC
>VGQR01000559.1 GCA_016882345.1 Cyanobacteria bacterium K_DeepCast_35m_m2_023 | reverse complement strand
TTGCGGCGAACCGCAGGCGCTGCGGCAGTGGGGTGCGGAGGGAGGTCGCTAGGGGTTGAGAGGGTCTCAGCGGGGCGGAGTGGCTATGGGAGTGGCTTCTGAAGTGCTGTGACGCCCCTAAAGCCACAACATTCACGCAGTGGTGAATGCCATAGCTCACATACACATAGAAACGCCCAGGCTCACCAAACAGTGTTTCGTTGCTGGGAGTGCGGCGGCGGTAGCCGTGGCAGGCGGGGTCGTCTTGGGAATACGCCTCGGTTTCCACCACCACGCCCCACAGCAACCTGCCGTCTGCTTGGCGATTCACCAACAGACAACCGATGAGCTCGGGGGCGACGACTTCGGCAGGGCGGGCGAAGAAGGATTGAGGGAGTGCTGGGAGGGTCTTGGTGGCTATGGGAGTGGCTTTAGGCAAAATTAACCAAACAGAAAGCCAACAACTACTCCAAACCAACAGGAATTCACCCCAACAACTTCATTGCATGCAAGTGGTCGGGGAAGGTAAAGCTTGACTCGCCAAACAACCTTGAAAGAAGCCTATCAGACGCACAATTAACTCCTTCTTGAAGTCGCCAAATACGCTTGGCGATTCCAAAAGCCACCCTCCAATTCTTGGTAACTCCAAGCGCATGGAGTGTAGAGCCGTAACTCATCAATCCCTTAACATCATATCCAGCTCGTGAAAAACCAATTGCGAGGCTTTTCTTACTGTGAAAGCCAATATGCTGACCCACTGCAAAGGCATAATACCACCAGTCATTGTCAGGTATAAAGCCAACGCTTCTAAGCTCTGTTGAAAAAAAGAATAAATCTACATCTCCAACCGCTTCCATCAAAAACACAGGCAGCGAAGGCAGATGCTCTACTACTTCAAACGCAGTTTTTATCCTGAAATCATATTCCAAGCCCACAAAAGGCTTAATTAGGGGCATTGCGGCAAACTCATCAACACCACAAAAATTGTATCCTCTGTCGCGCATCATCCGAGCATACATATCCAATCCAGCTCCAACATCACAAGCAGGGGGCAAGGAATCTGTGCGCGCCGATACAATCTTCCAAATCCTAAATAACGCAAGCGTCTTGGAGGCGATGCTGATATTTCTAGCAACATATCCAGTGTCTCCATAAAATTCGTCTTGATAAGCCTTGCCAAGCCATGACGGATCAGCCAAATATAGATAGTCGCAATTGGGGCAGTGAGCCAATGTTGCATTAATATGGCAACTTGTCACTGCAACCTCTCTCACGGAGTAGGCACCAAAGGAATCACAATTAGGGCATTTTTTCACTGAATTCCCTCCTAAGCCATTCTAGTGTAGCACCGAAATCAAAAGAAGTCTTTATTGGCGGCGAAGTCAAGAGCTATTTTCCTCAGGAAACATTCCTGAAGAGCGCGGTAGCCAGAAAATCTTTTCCTCAACTGCTGAAGCATCGCCGCTTCCACATCAGGCAGCCGAATGGTGATGGTCTTCACTTGAGTGCCTCCAGTCGCTCCAGCTTTTCGGCAATCGCTTCTCTACAGAAGGCTGAGATATTCAGGCAACGGCTTCTCTTCAGCAGGAGCAGTGCCTGGTGGAGCTGCTGGGCGTCGCCTTCTGGATAGGTGATGGTGAGTTGGTTTCTTCTCATTTCTTTCTTGTTGATAGGTCGCTGTTGAATGGGTCAAGGGCAATCAGCTCCAGGCTGGTCTGCTTGCCCAGGTAGCTACTGATACGTCGGTAATCAGGCTCATCAGGATTGATGCGTTGAATATCAATAGATTTCCACTTAGATAGCGCCTTGACCTTATGGGGTAATCGCTTTTGAAACAGGGTTTCCATCTCAACTTGGGTATTTAGGCTCTGTGGCAACCTCTCTATTATCAGGTGGGTGTGAAACTGACCTGTGCCCTGGTGGCTGGTTTCGTGGAAAAACAGCATT
>VGQR01000558.1 GCA_016882345.1 Cyanobacteria bacterium K_DeepCast_35m_m2_023 | reverse complement strand
GGCCCCACCGGTCGCGCCACATCTGCTCACCAACTGTGCAATTGACGCGCGGCGCATTGTCCTGCACCCGGCGCATCAGCAGGCTGCGATCACTGGCTTTCAACTCGCCAGTAAAATCATGGGAGGCGATTTCCATCACCAGCTTGGTTCTGGTCGCGCGGACGAAATCGCTGCGGTCGCGAATGGCGATCATAAATGACGCTGGCCCGCCGATGACACATTCGCGGAAATAATCATCGAGATTAGAGATATCGACAAATCCCCAGTTCGATGGCCGTATCAGCAGCGGCAGGCCGTTGATGATGAAACCCTTGCGCACCGCTTCATCGCGCGCTTCGGTGACGATGCGTCCATCATTGTTCGTGCCATCGCCGGAAACGTCAATCACGCGGCGCAGGCCATGAAAGCCGTTTTTATCGAACATCCCCACCGCATAATCGATTGCGCCGGAAATCGAGGTGCGCCTTGCGCGGCGGTACGGCGCCTCAACGAGCTTTTCTGCAAAGGCGCGCGCGGATTCTGGTCCGTCGACCAGCATCCACGGCACGGAGATGTCCTGATCGAAAGAGGAGGCCCATTGCATGTAAGCCACAGCAATCTTGCCATGAATGCCGGACTTCAGCGCCTTGAAAAACTCCGGCGAGGTAATCGCCTGCACATAGCCATCGCGCTGCAGGCGCTGCTCTTCAGGGTCCATGGAATAGGAAACGTCAACGGCGAGCACGAGTTCGACATCAACCCGCACAGAGCCGTCCTTCGCCAGCGTCACAACGCCGGATGCGAAGAACAACATGGCCGCGGCCAGCATTGCGTGGAAAAAGCCAGTTCGCTGCGTAAAGGTCTGGACAGGCATGCGGCACCTCCCGGTGAAGCCAGTTTGCCACGGCCACAGCCGTTCGCAAGGGCGTTCCCGACTTTCGCAATACGAGAAATTCTGACTATTTTTCATATAGTTATCATCACAAGGGAGGAAATCCTTAACCTCCGCGCTGTATTTTTCATCAAGCTTGGCCGCTGGAAGGGGTTGCCGGCAGCGAATCGAAACCGGCCGGCAGGGGAGCAGGGCCATGACGCAGCAGATGGAAGAGGCAGCGCAGATCATCTAATCGCGTTCAGGCCGAAGTGATTTTGAAATCGCGATCATCCTCGGACAGAACCTTGCCGATGCGATCGACAAGCTCGAAAATGAGGTGATCATTCCCTATGAGGACTTGCCAGGGTTTCCTGCGCTTGCGCGAGATTCAGACAAGGGCGTTGTGTGTTGCGGGCAGCTTGAAGGCGTCAATTTAATCTGTCTCAAGGGCCGTATCAGCTATGCCGACAGTGGCAACCGGCTGTCGATGCTGGCGCCCATTGAAGCGCTCGCCATGCTGGGCGTCAACGCTCTGGTTGTGACCGGCGGCATTGCATCGGTCGATGCTGATTCCTATCCCGGCACGCTGGTGGCGATCACGGATCACATTGATCTTGGCGGGCTCAATCCGCTGGTCGGCGCGGGCGGCGGCGGCGGGCGGATTTCTCTCGCCAACGCCTATGACAGCAAGCTCAATGCGCGGTTGAAACGTGCGGCGGCGCTGAGCGGCGTTTCCTTGCGCGAGGCGCAATTCCTATGGTTGAGCGGACCAAGCTTCGAAACCGCTGGCGAAGCACAAGCCGCGCGGCGGCTGGGCGCGGAAGTCATCGGCACGGCGATACCCAGTGAAGTCATTCTGGCGCGGCGCGCCGTGTTGCGAGCCTGCGCCGCCGCCGTCATCACGCATTTCGGCACAGGCTTTCAGGGCTCGGAACCATCACTCGTGCAAACGCGTGAGATGACGCGGCAAGGTGCAATCACCTTGCGCCGCATGTTGCGCGCCTTCATGAAGACGCGCGACAGCGGGCTTGCGATCAGCGCAACGCCGGGCTTGCGCCGTCCGCAGCCGTAATCG
>VGQR01000557.1 GCA_016882345.1 Cyanobacteria bacterium K_DeepCast_35m_m2_023 | reverse complement strand
GCAAGGAGATCGGTGCGATCGCCAAACCCGACGAGATCCGTTTTTCTGACGCCCTGCCCAAAACCCGCAGCGGCAAGATCATGCGGCGCATTTTGCGGGCCCTGGCCGCCGGCGAGGCCGTCAGCGGCGACACCAGCACCCTCGAGGACCGCTCGGTGCTCGACGCCCTGCGCCAGTGAGCAGGCCACCGACAGGCAGCACTGTGGTCGACGGCTCCCACCGCTATCGCCAGCTGCTGGCCGCCATCGTGCTGGCCAGCCTGGCGCTGCGCCTGGTGCTGGCCATGCTGATGCCGCCGGGGTACGACGAGAGCTACTACCTGTTTTATGGCCAGAACCTGGCCCTGAGCTACTTCGACCACCCCCTGGCGGTCGCCATCTGGGCCGCGATCGGCCAGGGGCTGCCACTGCTGGGCCAGGCGCACCCGGTGCTGGCGCTGCGCATCCCCGGATTGCTGAGCTTCAGTGCAGCCCTGGTGCTGCTGAGCGAGGCCAGCCGCAGCTGGTTTGGCCAGCGTGCCGCGCTGGTGACGGTCGGCCTGGCCAGCCTGTCGCCCCTGCTGTTCGCCTGCGGCGGACTGCTGCTGTTGCCAGACAGTCCGTTGATCCTGATGCTGAGCGTGCTGCTTTGGTGGCTGGCACGGCATCCGCTCAATGCCCCGCGCCGTGCTGGCGAATCGTTGGCTTTCGGCTTGGTCCTGGGGTTGCTCAGCCTGTGCAAATACCACGCCCTGGTGCTGATCCTCACCCTGGTAGCGCTGCGCCTGGCCGATTCGATCAAAGGGCGCCAACTGCGCTGGCGTGACACCTGCGTGGTGCTGGCCGGCTGGCTGGCGATCAGCTGGCCGCTGTGGTTGTGGAATGCACAGAACGGCTGGCTCTCGTTTGCGTTTCACAGCGCCCGTACCACCGCTGCCGAGGGGTTTCGCTGGGAGGGCCCGCCCCTGTTTTTGCTGAGCCAGCTGGCCCTGCTGTTTCCCACGATCGGGATCGTGCTGCTGGCAACGCTGCTGCGTCCGGCTCCAGCAATGACCCCCCAGGGCCGCGATGCCACAAGCCTGTTGCGCTGGCTGGCCTGGCCCCAGCTGCTGCTGTTTCTGCTGTTGGCCGGCCGCATGCAGGTGCTTTCGAGCTGGCTGGTCCCGGCCTGGTGGCTGCTGCTGCCCCTGGCGGGCGCCAGGCTGGCGACGCCAGCCCTGTGGCAGGCCCTGTGGGTGCGGGCCGCGGCCGTGGCCACGGCCGTGGCGGTGCCACTGCTGAGCCTGGCTGCGGCAAGCCATGTGCGCTGGGGAATCGCCGGCGTCCTGGTGCCGCCCGAGGCCGACACCTCGGCGCAATTGCTGGCCCCGGCCCAGCTGCGAAACGCCCTGCGCCAGCACCCCAGCATCTGGCGAGCGTTGCTCGAAGCCCAGGTGATCGGCTCCAACCGCTACGAATTGCCCGGCTTTCTGGCCCTGGCGCTGCGGGGTTACAGCGCGGCGGCCTACACCACCTACAGCAGCGACAGCCGGGGCTTTGACGCCTGGCGCAGCCGCCTGAACCCAGGCGCCAGACGCGGCGTGTTGTTTGCCGTCGTCGGCGACTACACCCCGCTCGCCAAGCTGCAGCGCCCTGGCCCTGGGCAACCCTGGCGGTTTGGGTTGCTCACCCCCCTGGGGCAGGTGCGGGTTCAGCGGGCCAGCCAGACCGCGGCTGTGCTCGAGTTCTACAGCTTTGACCCGTCCCAGGTCAGGCCTGACGGGCCCAATCATTGAGGCGGGATGCCAGCTGCTCAATGCGCTGACCTCGGGCCGGATCATCGGCCCATCCACCCAGGAGCTGCCGCCGCAAGCCGCCGCTGGCCGGGGTCAGATGGTCGCCGGGGAGCTCCAGCAGCATCGAGGCATCGTCGGCCCGACTGCGCAACACATCGAACAGGCGTGAGCTCTGA
>VGQR01000556.1 GCA_016882345.1 Cyanobacteria bacterium K_DeepCast_35m_m2_023 | reverse complement strand
ATTTATTTAGTTACGGA
Organism: Cyanobacteria bacterium K_DeepCast_35m_m2_023; assembly: GCA_016882345.1. The sequence continues at coordinate 1,914 of VGQR01000556.1, read as the reverse complement.
TAGAGTTTAAGACATGGCAACTAAACCCGGTGATATGAAGCCTCGCAGTAAAGATGTAACAGAAGGTTTCGAGCGAGCACCAGCAAGATCAATGCTTCGCGCTGTGGGAATGAAAGATGAAGATTTTAAAAAACCACAAATTGGAATTGCTTCATCTTGGAATGAAATTACTCCTTGCAACATGTCACTCAGACGATTAGCAGAAAAAGCTAAAGCAGGAGTTTTTGCAGCAGGTGGTTTTCCTATGGAATTTGGCACCATTTCTGTTTCTGATGGAATTTCTATGGGTCATGAAGGAATGCGCGCATCTTTAGTAAGTAGAGAAATTATTGCTGACTCAGTTGAATGCGTTATGCATGCAGAAAGATTAGATGGATCTGTAACTTTAGCAGGTTGTGATAAATCTTTACCCGGCATGTTAATGGCAGCAGCAAGATTAGATTTAGCAAATGTCTTTATTTATAACGGCTCAATAATGCCGGGTAATTTAAATGGCAAAGATTTAACAATTCAAGACGTTTTTGAAGGTGTTGGAGCATGTGCACTAGGAAAAATTAGTGAAAAAGAATTGTCAGATATTGAAAGAGCCGCATGCCCCGGAGAAGGTGCATGTGGAGGAATGTTCACCGCAAACACAATGAGCTCAGTGGCAGAAGCAATTGGGATGGCACTTCCGGGAAGTGCTTCAGCACCAGCAGTTGACTCCAGACGAGATGCTGATGCATTTGCTGCAGGTGAAGCTGTTGTTAATTTAATTCGTTTAGGAATTACTGCTAGAGATATCATGACTAAAAAAGCATTTGAAAATGCGATAACAATTGTTATGGCATTAGGTGGTTCCACTAACGCTATTCTTCATCTTTTAGGAATAGCACATGAAGCAAAAATTGATTTAACAATTGATGATTTCAATAGAATTGGTAACAAAACACCTCACCTTGCCGATGTGAAACCATTTGGTAAATATGTGATGAATGACTTAGATAAAATAGGTGGAATTCCAGTTGTGATGAAAGCTTTGCTTGACGCACGACTTATTCATGGTGATGCTTTAACAGTTACTGGAAAGACTGTTGCTGAAAACTTAAAAGAAATAAATCCACCAGATCCTGATGGAAAAATTATTTTTGCAGTTAATAACCCAATTCATAAAACAGGTGGCCTAGTTATTCTTAAGGGCTCTCTTGCCCCTGAAGGTGCTGTTATTAAAGCAGCATCAATTGATTCACCAATATTTGAAGGAACAGCAAAAGTATTTGATGACGAAAAATTTGCCATGGATGCAGTTACTCATGGAAAAATTGTTAAAGGCGATGTAGTAATTATTCGTTATGAAGGTCCAAAAGGTGGACCAGGGATGCGTGAAATGTTGGCTGTCACAGCAGCTATAAAAGGTGCTGGATTAGGAAAAGATGTCATGTTGGTAACTGATGGAAGATTTAGTGGAGCTACTGCAGGTTTTTGTATAGGGCACGTTGCTCCTGAAGCAACAGATGGTGGACCAATTGCACTTGCACAAACTGGAGATAAAATTCGCTTAGATTTAGATGCTCGAAGATTAGATTTACTAGTTGATGATCAAGAACTTGAAAAAAGACGAAAAATTTGGAAACCAGCTCCTGCTCGATATACCTCAGGAGTATTAGGTAAATATGCAAAATTAGTGGGCACATCGGCTAAAGGTGCTGTTACCAACTAGGTAATGCATACCTTCAGATAGACCAAATCAAGATATGGATGTACTCTTTTATTTAATGAGAAATGCACTCGTAGTAGTTAGCGAGCGCGTCGGCTAGAAAGATTTAGCCCACGCGCCTCCCTCCGTTTGCCCAAAAGGCCGGGGGGTTTTTTAGTGGGTTAGATGCAACTGAAACAATTGAGGGATTCTCTTCAAAAAGAATTCTTCCCCGGATG
>VGQR01000555.1 GCA_016882345.1 Cyanobacteria bacterium K_DeepCast_35m_m2_023 | reverse complement strand
AGCAGCGGCCTCACCCAGGGGTAGCGCGAGCGGGTCGACGGTGGCCGGCGCCGGCGGCGCCGCAGCCACCCCATCGACGAGAGAACCATGGCGCCCAGGGATCAAGCGAAGCCCAGCGCCGCAAGCACTTGGGTGCTCTCCAGGCTGGCGAGGTCGGCAGCATCCGCCAACCCCTGCACGCCCTGCCGCAGTGGCAGGCTGGCGGCAGGGCGGCCGAGGGCCACCAGGGGCAGACCCAGCAGCAGGGCCAGCTCGGTGCTGAGTGGATCGCTGGCCAGCACCACATCGGCTGAGGCGAGCATGGCTGCGCGCTCGACCAGGGTCAGGCTGCCGCCGCCGGGCAGCACAACGCTGCGTACGCTGCTCAGGCGACTGGCGATCAGGCCCGGCAGCTCACTCCAGCGCGCGGCAGGCCAATCGGGCCCATCGGCACGGGGGGCCAGCAACAGCAGCGGACCCTCGCCGGGCGGCAGCTGGGCCGCCGCCGCATCGAGAGTCTTGCGGCTCAGGCTGAGGCGAAACGCCTCTGCCTGCAGGGTCACACCGATGGGCTGCAGGTAAGCCTCGAGGGCCTGGGCCGGCCAGCCCCCCGCGGCCGGGCGCACCGTTTCGGTCGCCGAAAAACCTGCTGCTGCGATGCGGGTGGGGATGTGGCTCATCGACAGCATCAGATCGACCTGCCGCCCCTGGGCCAGGTTGATGCTGAGTTGAAAGTCGGGCTCCCGCACCGATCCGAGCAGGTTGGCCCAGTCGGCCAGGGTGGCGGCGTCAAAGTCGAAGGGGATCAGATGGTCGACCGCCGGCAGCAGCCGCCAGCAGGCAGCGGCTGCAGGCGCACACACCATCTGAATCTGGGCCGACAACTGCGCGGCCACCGCTGCCACCGCCGGCATGGCCTGCAGCTGGCGCAGGGCGTCGCCCGGAATCAGAAACAGGGCGCGCATGGGCTCGTGACAGGCACACGGGCTGATTGTATGGAGCGCATCCAGCCAGGCCATCGGGGCGAGGGGGTTGTCTGTGCATCTGCTGATCGCTGCCGCCGGGTCCGGACGCCGGATGGGCGCAGAGGGCAACAAGCTGTTGCTGCCTGTGGCGGGCCGGCCCGTGCTGGTGTGGACGCTTGAGGCAGCCCTGGCTTGCCGGGCGATCAGCTGGATCGGCGTCGTGGGACAGCCCGTCGATCAGGCGGCCATCCAGGCGTTGATCGACGCAGCGCTGGCCCAGGCCAGTGCTCGCGCCACACCGGTGCACTGGATCGTTGGTGGCGAAACCCGGCAGCAGTCGGTCAGCCGCGGTCTGGCAGCCCTGCCCAGCGGCGCCACCGGCGTGCTGATCCACGACGGCGCCCGCTGCCTGGTGCAACCCGAACTGCTGAGTCGCTGCGCCGACGCCGTCGGCGCCGGTCAGGCCGTGATCGCCGCCACTCCCGTGACCGACACGATCAAGCAGGTCGACAGCAGCGGCACCATCACCGCCACCCCCGAACGCAGCCAGCTCTGGGCGGCGCAGACGCCCCAGGGGTTTCCCGTGGCGCAGCTGAGGGCCGCCCATGCCAGCGCCAGCGAACAGGGCTGGCAGGTGACCGACGATGCGGCCCTGTTTGAGCGGTTGGGGCTGGCGGTGACGGTGCTCGAGGCCCCCGCCTCGAACATCAAACTGACCACACCCTTTGATCTGACGATCGCCGAAGCGGTGCTGCAGCAGCGCCTGCGGCCCTGAGCGCCGCCCGCCATCAACCCAAACACTGCAGGCTGCCGCGGCCATCGGCGCTGGCCTCGAGCCGTGCCCAGGCCCCCAGGGGCAGGGCCGCATTGCCGGCCGTGCCATGGCCCAGGGGCAAACCGGCAATCACGGGAATGCCGAGGTCGGCGCTGCGCTCGCGCAGCACCTGTTCACAGCTGAAGCCGACGCCATCGGGATCGTCGCAGGCCT
>VGQR01000554.1 GCA_016882345.1 Cyanobacteria bacterium K_DeepCast_35m_m2_023 | reverse complement strand
CGATTATTCGAGGTGCCCTTCAATCGTTGCAGCACTTCTTCTCCTCCCGGCATGGATCCCATGTCAAAACTCCCGGGCTGTAACACCTCAAGCAATATGGCCAACTTGCCGCAGGTGAGGCCCAGTTGTACATAGCCCGCAGCCGCAAGAGTAAGGGTGCGCCAGTTGACTGATGAGATCGTTGCCAACAGTTGCAGGATGCGAAAAGTCGTCAGGCTGTAAAACAGATTGATGCCAAACAGCAAGGGTATTAACAAGTTGAGGCTGATGCGGTGTCCCATTAGAAAGGGCACCCAGATGATGATCAGGGTGAACCCACCGAGCCAGCGGTAAAGGGATCGACCGCCCAAAAGTAATTCACCTTGGCTTCCCTGGGACACCACCCGCAGGGATTGCAGGATCATCAAGTCGGTCGCCAGCGGTAGGATGCCACGCGCTTACCAGCTGCCGTTCAGATTGGCAAATGGCGTCACCAGAATCGTGAGCAGCACCAGCATCAAGTAGCCGGGATAGTGGTGCTGCCCATCACGTTGTCTGAGCGTCACAGACCTGTCCAATGATGTTCTACTCATGGAGAGCGCCCGATCTCAGAAGACAATGAGCGTATGGCGGCCTCTGAACGTGCACGAATGAAACGTCCCAGTAGCAATCCGATCAACAGACTCACATAGAGCGTGCTCACGATGCTCGAAAGAATCACAAAGCACTCGCCAATCGGACTCCCTGGCACCACATCGCCAAACCCCACTGTTCCGATTGTGACGATGGCGAAGTAGGTCAGGCGAGCCACCAACTCTTCTCCACCGCTGAAGGATCCGAGCCGGAAGCTGTCGGAATCGAGTACCTGCAGCAGGGTCGCCAACTGACCCACCGCCAGCCCCAGGTGGATGTAGCCAGCAGACCCCAGGCACAACATACGGGCGCTCACCCGTTGGCTGCTGGCGATGGTCTCAATGAGGCGGATAGCCGTGAGCACGTAAAACAGGGCTCGAATCGCGATCAAACTGGCACGTGCCGGAGTTGCGAGCTGGTGCCCCAGCACAAAGGGGATCCAGATGTCGATCGCCCCCAGCACGCCAAGCGTCGTGTAGATCGATTGCAAGGACAAGCCTCGCCAGCACCGCTGCCAGGGGGGCATGGCCAACAACGACTGCACGATCAACAGGTCAATCGCCAGCGGCAGAACCATGCGCTGTATTGAGCCGCCCTCGACAGATCCGAGGGGCAGGGCAAACAGAGGAAGCACCACTGCCAGCAAGAACAGGGGGAAGCGGGGTTCCCGTTGTGTAATCTCCTGGGCCGTGATTGTCATGGTCAGGGTTGCAGTGAGTAGCGAGTGCCGGCGTTTTTGGCTGGGCCAGGCACCGATTGCGGCAGAGGTCTTGTGTTGGCGGTGATGTGCTGCAGATCTCGCGAGCTGTGTCGAAGCAGCCAGCCAGCGCAGGCTTCGCCAGGGCATTCAGCCCCCTGTGGAGAAAGGCCCAGTGGTGTACGGTTCGTGATGATGCCGGCCGTCAAACGCGATGGATCGCCGAGAACCCATTCTGTGCAGTCCTGGGTGTTGAGGCATCACGCATGCTGAAGCTCACCTCTTGCCAATGCGTTGGTCGAGCAGTCCACTGCCAATGGTCCATGACGGTCGGAATTGCGATTGATGCTTTCAGCAACGCCTCTGTCAGCAACCGACATGCGACCTGGCTGGGGCGCTTGAGTGGAGTGGTGCTCAGAAGCCCCTCTTGCCATGACCACTATCACCAGCCGTTACGACGGCGGCCTGCGCTGCAGCTCCAGCCACGGGCCTTCTGGTTGTGAGCTGGAGACCGATGCCCCCACCGACAACCAGGGCAAGGGGGAGCGCTTCTCGCCCACCGACCTGGTGGCCACGGCCCTGAGCACCTGCATCCTCACGATTCTGGGCATCGTGGCTGCGCGCCATGGCTGG
>VGQR01000553.1 GCA_016882345.1 Cyanobacteria bacterium K_DeepCast_35m_m2_023 | reverse complement strand
GAATCGCTCTTTCTACTCTGATTCTTCCGGTAATGATTTTGCCTGGGTTCAGGATTTCAAGACTGGTCAAGACCGGCTTCGTTTGCATGGCGATTCCTCTTTGTACTATGCAGCGGCTTACGAATACAGGTCTGAAGTGGGGACAGGTCTATTTGTCACCAGCTCAGCGTCTTCCTCTAATGAGCTAGTAGCATTTTTCTCGGGAGATTATACGTTTAGCCAGCTTACTAATGGTGCTCAATGGGAGATTTCTTCGCCAGCTTGAATTTAACGTCTGATTTCTTATTCGAGCCCTAAGTATAGCTTAAATGTTATTATTTACCGTACAGCTAAGCTTTTATATTGTCGAGCTGAGTTCTCGGCTGCGCCTGCAATGGTGGCTATTGCAATGTCAAGCTGTTTATGGGGGCTGTTAATTTGCTCTGTAATATCTAGGCTGCTAATTTCATCATTTTTTATTTTCATCTGGTTTGGCGGCCCCCAGCGGCGGGTGGGGTTGGAGCGGATGTCCAGGTCGGGGGAGAGCCAGAGGCCCCCGATGAGCACACCCAGGCCGGCGCTGAGGCCGGTGGCAGCCCCGAGCCAGAGCCCGCCGATCAGGCCCAGCGCGGCCCGAGTGTGCCGCGGCGGCGGCGGGCACAATGGGCGCACCGCCCGGTTAGCTCAGCGGTAGAGCGCCTGCCTTACAAGCAGGATGTCGCTGGTTCGAACCCGGCAGCGGGCATCACGGGCGTCGGATCACCCGAGGGTCATGCGGGCGTTTTTCCACGGCTGCAGCAGATCCCAGATCCACAGCGTCATCCAGCGAGCACGTCAGAGCCAGCTCCTCGAGGTCGCGGTCCAGCTGGGGGCAGTAGCTCTCCAGGCCGCTGCTCACCTCTCGGATGGCCGCCGGCCCGAAGCGGGTGCCAGGACGAAAGGAGGTGGTGCCGTCGTAGGGCACACCGAACAGGCCCACCCGCAGCCGGCGGGGTCCCGCTGGCTGCCCAAGTAGTTGGCGCCGTCGCTGTCGAACAGGGAGAGGTCGGTCATGGTGGGTGGTCTCAGCGGCTGAGGGCCCGTTCGATCGCGGCGGGCACGGCCTCGAAGGCGCCGCGCTGCCAGCGGGGACTCCAGATCTCACAGCCACAGGCCACGGCCTCGGCGCGGGCGGGATCCGGCTGAAGGTAGCGGGGAGCGTCTGTGGCAGCGAAGGTCCAGCTCCACCAGCCGCTCGGATACATCGGCACCCAGCCATACAGCGGATCGGCGTGGCCGAACACCGCGCGGATCAGGCGCACCGTGTCGAGGTGCACCTGGCGGAAGGCCTCGGGTGATTCGCTCTGGGTGGCGAACACACCGCCGGGCCGCAGGATGCGGCGGCACTGCTCGAAGAAGGCGCGGTTGAACAGGCCTTCGGCGGGTCCGGCGGGGTCGGAGCCATCCACGATCACCACGTCGTAGCTGGCATCTGCCGCGTTGGCGGCCCAGGCGATGCCATCGCCCACGGTGAGGTGGAAGCGGGGGTCGCTCCAGCAGCCACCGCCGATCGAGGGCAGGTGCTGCTGGCTCCACTCCACCACCAGCCCATCGATCTCCACCATGTCCAGGTGCTGCACGCCGGCGTGGCGCAGGCACTCGCGGGCGGTGCCGCCATCGCCGCCACCGATCACCAGAACCCGCTCGATGCGCTCGGCGCTGCAGAGGGCCGGGTGCACGATCGCCTCGTGGTAAGGCCGCTCCTGGCGCTCAGCCGTCATCCAGCAGCCGTCCAGCAGTAGGCCCTTGCCGTAGCGCTGGCTGTCGATGATGGTCACCCGCTGGAAGGCTGACTGGGCTTCGGCGATCACCGTGCCCTCGAGGCCGTAGCGCACGCCGTCGAAGACCTCGTCGATCCAGCCCATGGCCAAAATTTCGCAGGCTCCAGCCTTGCGCATCGCCGGTGTGTTGGCCGTGACAGGCTGAA
>VGQR01000552.1 GCA_016882345.1 Cyanobacteria bacterium K_DeepCast_35m_m2_023 | reverse complement strand
AAAGCCACCGAGGCCAAACGCCTCAAGGAGCTGGAGCAGGAGAACAACCGCCTCAAGCGCCTGCTCGCTGATGCCGAGCTCGACAAGGCGATGCTCAAGGAGGGCCTCCTGAGAAAGGAAGCCTCCTGAAAGCCGCACCAGAATGAGCTTGCCTGGGCAGTCATTGAGTGATCCTCAAGCCCCACTCAGCCGATAACTCAGCCCTCTGCTGTTGGAGCTCAGAGCCCGTGCAGCAGATACCAAGAGTTGCCAGCAGAGTGCAAAAAAGAGACAAAGAAGCTCCAGGAGCTTCTGGAGGTTCATGACCAGGACATTCATCGCGATGGATGAACCTTGTGTCGCCGCCAGTTTCTCTCGGATCAAGCCCAATCCATAGCGACGCTTGCCTTGACCGATCTTGCCTTCAACAGCATTGCGCCGCCTTTGATCATCAACGAACTGCCGCCTCTCGGCTGCCACCAACTCCGGATCATTCTTCGGTCGACCAAGACGCGGACCACTCAGTCGAATGCCATGACGCTGGCAGAATGCCCGATTTGATCTTGTGCGGTAGATCTGATCAGCGCAGATCACCTCCGGATAGCAGCCGTATCGACGACGATAGGCTTGGGCCTGGACTTTCAGATCTTCTCCCTCGTTGTAAGGGTCAAAGCTCAGCCGATCCAGGAAAGCAAATCCTTCGCCGGTGACAGAAAGTGAGATCTTGGCGCCGAACTCAACATTGCACCTCGCTTTGCCGCGAACAATTGGCCTGATGTGCGCTTGACAGAGGCTGACGATGCGAGCGGGAATACTTCTGGTGTCTGAGCGATAGAGAATGTTCTGCTGGCGGACCAGCTCGCTGACAACCAACAGCTTCTGATAGGCATGCCGCCCAGCCGCCAGAAGGCTTGCGCCACAGGCTGTCAGGGCGTCAATGCTGGCAAGATTGCGCTTGAGATGCCCAAGCTGCTGCTTGATCGCTTTGCGGATCTTGAGAATCCGAGGGCGTTTTTTCTTGGCCACGGCGAGGAACTGCTGCCTGGCCTGCTTTCGATACGTTCGTGGTTTGTGACCAAAGGACTCTCTGACCTGCGAATACATGGAATCGATCAGAGTCTCGGTTAGCTCTCGGCCTTCATTGAGCAGCGAGAGATCCGTTGGATGGCGAATATCTGCCGGAACGCATGTCGCATCAATCAGCAGTGACCCCTGATTTGGCCGTGGCGTTTTGGATTCAATCTTCTGATCAGCTGCGCTCCCGGCTCCGCCTCCATCGCTGCTGTCGTGATCGTCGTGCTCCTCAACTGCAGACGAACGGATCACGTTCAGACCGTGACGCACGATTCGTTCATTGCAATCATTCACGACCGATTCCGGCAGCCGCTTCCGGAAGTACACCATCATTGATGGGTCAAACGGAGCCGAGTACTGAAATGCTTCCAAGCCAATGAAGAACTGCAGATAGGGGTTCTCTTTGATCTGCTCAACCAGTTCTTCGTCAGTTAGCCCCATGCGGGCCTTGATGATCAGGGCGCCCAGTGCCATGCGAAATGGCTTTGCTGGGGCACCAAAGCCCTTGCAGAACTGAGCTGCGTAGTCATCTTCTAGCTCATCCCATGGGATCAGCTCAGCCAGCTTGATCCAGCGATTGTGACCAGAGAGCTTTCCTCCAAACGGCAGGAAGAAGTCCTCGAACGAGAGCTGATCACGATGCTCGCGTCGATACATGTGGAAAACTCTGGGCGGCTTTTGGGCACAAACGAGCCCAATCTCGTACATTTTAACCGAGAAAACTGCTCACATCCATTGCGCCGCAGTGGATCTGGCTTTTCTCAGGAGGCCCCAAGGAGCTTGCCGAGGGAAACTTCTGAGCCCGGAACGCCGCCGCAGAGCCGTGATGGTTTTGCAGGATCGATTCCGGGTTTCCCAGCGCCGTGCTTGCCGCCTGGCCGGCCAGAACCGCAACACCC
>VGQR01000551.1 GCA_016882345.1 Cyanobacteria bacterium K_DeepCast_35m_m2_023 | reverse complement strand
CTCACCGCGACTCAGACCTCAGCTGACAGCGCAACACATCTACAGCGCCTCAGACAATGCCAGTCTCGCTATGAGAAAGATGTCGTCTCAAATGGTTCTCCCATGGCCGCAGCTTCAAAGCCATTCGACAATGGCACGCCTCAAGCAGTCAATGACCTGTTGACTGGCGGATGCTTTGAACCCTCCTCGTCCTACATCGCTGGAACCGTCAAGCAACTGCTTGCCAACGACAGAGGCACAAAAAACTTCTACGGGCTCGTCGGGGCAGATGCCAACGGCGTACTGACTTTTGATCAAGGGTCCATCAAGATCGTTGATGGCAACATTATTTTTAACACCAACGCCAATTTTACGGGCGGCAAAGTCGCCTTTGACTATCAGATTCGGATGGGCAACAAGGGTGTTCTCAGCGCCGCCAGCGTTGCATTCGAAGCCAAACAAATGGTCACGTTTGATCAACTGTCACCCGGACAATCGCCCATCCCCAATGGCTATGCAGGCCTCAACTGGAGCAACCAATGGGCATTTCAACCCACCGCCAACTATGGCGGTTACTCCATTCTGAGCGACGGTCCAGGAGACAACGTTGCCTACAATGCATTCGCAGATCCGTCCAGTGTATCCACAGCCAACGCCGACTTCGACTTTCTAACCGGTGTCTTCTCGGCAGCCTGGAATAACGACCTCAACCTTCAGATCAAGGCATTTGATGACGGCGTCGAAGTGGGCTCACTCCTGCTTGTCATGGATCCTGTCGAAGTCAAGGTTGATTTTGCAAACATGATGGCCGCAGGGGCCGACTCAGCGGTGTTCACTGGACGGTTCAACAGCATCGACAGCCTCGCTTTTGTCTCCAGCGGCGGCACCAATGCTGGTCTTCCCGGCGGCGGCAGCCATTTCGCAACAGACAGCTGGTGCATCGGTTTTGAAACTGTGCTCGTGTAACACCACCGCAACGCGCTGCTGATCGACCCGAGGCCAGGCTCCCAAGGACGCCAGCCGGCCTGAGCGGGGGTCTTGCTCCAGGCGATCGGGAGCCTCAGCGCCATCACCGGGGCGCATGGAGCGTTGTTGAGACCTGGTCATCACCGGCCCAGATGGCCAACAGTGGCACCAGTCCAGTCAGCAGACAAAAAAGCCGCTCCTCAATGAGGAGCGGCACAAAAATGGGATTTTGACGCTTAACCAAGAATCGGAGCGGCGGGATTTGAACCCACGACCCCCACTACCCCAAAGTGGTGCGCTACCAAGCTGCGCTACGCCCCGCCGTCAGACCCTTCCGGGACGACGCAATGCAAGCTACCACAGCCCTTTGCGGCGCTTGAACGCGACCAGCAGACGCGCCGAGAGCGACTCCCTGGACTGGGTGGCGTAGCCGCGCAAGCGCCATTGACGGGCCAGCAGACGCAATTCGGCCAGGCTCATCGATGCCAGGCGCAGCACGGGCAGGCGCCGCCAGGCCCGGGTCGGGGCGGGCAGGGGATCGCCCCCCTGCTGACCGAGCAGACCTCCCATGGCGCCACTGGCCATCCACTCGGGGATCAGCACGACCAACACGGCCAGCAGGCCATACAGCTCGACCAGCCCCCGTGGCAACGGGTGCAGGGGACGGCCCGATGGCGTTGACCTCCCATCCGGGGTTTCATCGGTGTGAGTCCCCTGCTGGGGAGCGTCTGGAGGGTTCACAGCAGGGACACTCCTGGCTGGCTCTGGGCCGAAGGTCCCTGGCGCCATTGCAGCGGTTGTTCAGCCGGCTGCAGCCGCACGGTCCAGAAGGCCAGCGCAAAGCAGAGGCCAATCGTGCAGACCAGGGCCACGATCACCACCCGATCAGGGAGCGGATTCATCACACACTCTCGGTACGCATGCAGCTGGTGCGCTGTGGCAACTGCTCCAGAATCAACTGGTCCCCCCTGAGGATCAGGGTGAGCAGGTCATTGCGATAAACGACCTCCATG
>VGQR01000550.1 GCA_016882345.1 Cyanobacteria bacterium K_DeepCast_35m_m2_023 | reverse complement strand
ATCCGCCTCATCCACAGCGATCTCATGCAACTGATGAGTCAGCTGCACCTGCTGGGTTTCAAGGATCCGGAGGAGGAAGCGCAAGCGCGGGGCCTATTGGAGGCCCTGGATCGCTTGCTTGACCCGCCGTCACACCAGGGGCGCGACCACGGCATGGGCGTAATGGAAGTACGGACGGATGTTCGGGTGCAGCGAGCGCTGCAGGTGATCGCCCAGGCCCACCGCTGCGATTCAGATGGTTCGATCCGACTTGGCGGCGGCTGGAACCAGCTGAAAGGTGTTCTCAAGTTCACAGAACAATCCCTGCTGATCAGCCTGGGCAGCGCAACAACCGAAGAACAAGCGAAACGGAGCATCGAGGGGGTGCCGATGACGGTGCTGCCGGATCTCATCGCCGCGGTGATGCCACAGCTGGTGGAAGCCACAGGCCAGTCGCTGGTGGTTGTGGTGGAGCGTGATGGCCGCCAGTCGCGTCGCGTGCTGCACTTGGTAAGGCGCAGGCCTGAATTGACCCAGGCGCTCGGATCGGCAGGGGCAGTGCTGGTGCTGGATGCCACCGAGCGCCCGGAGGATTCGCTGGAGCTGATGAAGTTCCCGGAGGGCGCGCACAGCGAGGTGATCGCAATGCGGCAGGGGGATGAGACCACCGGAGCACGACTGACTATGCGCCAGGTGCCGTGCCTCGGCGGAATGGGGCGCCAGCGATCTGAGAAGAAGACTGCTGAGCGCAATGAACTGATCGATGCGTGGTTGGCGAAGGCGCCTGGTGCCGAATGGGGTGTAATCGATCACGGCCGTTTTTGCCGTAGTGACGGTGAGCGGGCCTGGCTGACCGTGATGGCACGAGGCGGGAATTTCCTTGAGACAGCCAGCCGCCTGGCGCTGGTGGGCCTGCCGATCAAGAACCTGAACGCGATCGACCAGGAGACGGAGCTGGTGTTCGGCTCTGGCACCGCTGACCCCAGCAGTGAGGCGTATCGCCGGTGGCAGGCGCACCTTGTGGCGATTGAGTTGGTGCAAGGCGTCGGCCGGCTCCGGGCCAATCGCCGCAGTGCCGAGGAGGAGCTGGAGGTGTTGCTTGTGACCGACGCGAACCTGGCCGGGCTATGTCAGCAGATGGGCTGGGAGATTCCCACGCCAATCCGCTCGGTGGAAATCACAGGACAGTCGCGGAGAATCTCGGCTACGGAAAAAGCCTTGGAGCAGGTAAAAAGGTACCTCTGGCAACGCCATGCGGCGGGGGATTCGGTGCCAGGGAGCCAGCAGGAGGCTTGCGCAGAAACGGGGGTGAGCCTGACGACATTCCGCAAGGCGCTGATCGCTGAAGGGCTGGATTACTACGGCTTCAAATCAAGGGTGCTGAGGGAGCTGGCATGAAAACGTCTTTTTGACTGAGATCGGTTGCTACAACTGGCTTTTGGCCTGCAATGTGTAACAGTTGCCCCTGTTTCTATAGGTAGGTATTTAAGAATCAGGGACAACTGTTAAACACTAAGAGGTAAAACCTAGTGTTTGTCGTGGTTTTGGCGACAAAAGACGTTTTTCGGGAGTTTCGGTGTTGATTTGGCTTCGCTTTGACTTGACCGACCCGCCACTACGCTTCTCCTAGATCGCGTTACTCCAATGGCCGCCACCGCATCCCCTGAAACACCATCTCTCTACAGACCTGCGCCGCCGGTTCTGAGCGATTGCGATTACTAGCGTACGCGCGGCCTGAAGTATCCACTCACCAAAAATAATCAGCCTCCGCTTCAGCTCAGGCGGTTTTGCGTGATTGATTGACGAGAGCAACGGAATCGTGACAGGGGTGCGCTGAGCATGAAACTCAGCTGGCAACGGTTTCAGCCGGGGCCCCAATTTCAGTAACTGGACCCCGCCCTATTGCGAGCTATTCTCAATAGGGGATCAGTTATGCCGATGGTTCTTCTCAATCCGGGGCAAAAGATCAGCCGAGCCAGGGAGC
>VGQR01000549.1 GCA_016882345.1 Cyanobacteria bacterium K_DeepCast_35m_m2_023 | reverse complement strand
AGATGTACGAGAACAGGGGACCGGTGCGTTCCTGCTGACCGCGCATCCACTCAATGCCGTTACGCCATTCTCCCGCAGCTGGCTGGCTTTTTCAGCAGCCTCCTAGCGCCAGGAACGTTCTGGGAGAACATGACCACGAAAAAACGCTGGCCGTCAAGGTCGAGAAACCCACTGGTGTTGCGAACACCTGTAAGCGAACCCGATTTGCCCTTGAACACTCCAGCGAGACCCCAGCCCGGGAAGTGGCGAAGCATCGTTCCCTTTTGGCCGACGACGGCCATGCTGCTGAAAAATTCACCCCGCAGCGGATGCACAGACATGCGCAAGAACAGCTCGATCAACAGTCGGCTGGTTAAACGGTTGTCGTGCGCCAGGCCTGAACCATCGACCATGCGCAGGCCTGCTGTGGATAGCCCTTGGGCACGCAACCAGGCATGAGCCAAGCGCAAAGCCTGAGGGAGGTTCCAATGCCCAGTGCCCTGACGCAACAGCACTTCGGCGGTGTAATTCTGACTTTCACTGTTGACGTGATCCAACAGCACACCGAGGCGCACGGAGCGGTGCTGCCACAACAGCTCTGCACCTGGGGGCAATGAACGGTTGGGCGAGAGACCCACAAAATGCAGGGCGCGACCCCGAGCACGCAGGTGCTGATTGAGCAGGCGCTGCAGCGTGCCCACGGGGTCGGCGAGGCTGGCTTCATTGAGATTGGACCCCAGAGACAGGCGGGTGATCGGAGGCCCCTCACCCAAGAAGCGATCGTCGGCAGTCCAGCCAGGGGCCCACCACTGGCTGCGAGGCTCCTCGGACCATTCCAGTTGGCGCACCGCAGGGCCCGGAAGTGCGGCGATGCGACTGGCCAGACCGCGCCACTGGGCAGCAAACAAATCGGGATCTCCCTCCCCCACCAACCGCAGACGGCCGTTGGGCAGCAGCCACAGGTGGGTGTTCAGCACAGCCTGGGGCCCCATCCGATCGAGGGCCAGGGCTGAGGTGATCAGCTTGAGGTTGGACGCGGGTTTGCGGGGAACACGTCCATTAAGGTCGGCCCACAGGACCCCGTCTTGGCGGGCAATGGTGATCGACCAGTTTCTGGCTTCCGGACCCAGCAGCGTGTCGAGCCGTCGTTGCAGGGGAACACAGACCAGGTTCTTGCTCAGCCGCGGCCACGGGGGTGGCTGGGGAGGGCGGGCCGGCGCCCCCCCAGACTTCAGTGATTCAGACTGCGGAGATTCTGAGAGCCGTGTCCAGATCAGCGCGCCGCCACTGAGAGCTGCGATGCCGAGAAGAAACGCTGCAATGCGGTTGCGCTGTTGAGGAGTCAACGGCACAGCGGCTGGTTAGAGAACCTGTCCCACCATTACAGCCGCTACCGCTGAAAACATGGTGATCCCCAGCGCGGTGAGAGGGTTCTGGCCCTGGGCCACGGCGATGGTGGTCACCACCCCGGCACCCAGGCTGGCGACGGCCAACTGGGTGAACACTTCAGAGCGAGGCTGGGGGTTGGGCAGCACGGCAGGCCTGCAGATGCCGCGACGTTATGGGAGTTGGCAGGATCTGCATGGGCAGACCGCGGGAGTCGTTACTTGGATTGGGAGTTCTTCAACTCGCGTTACATCCCTGATGCCCGGCGCGCCCGGCCCGTGCTCGCCCACAGCTTGAGCTGCTCGAGCTGTTCACGGGCCGTGCGCGAGAGCGGCACCACCTGGCTTGCGGCAGCGATCAGGTCGGCTTCACCAAAATCGCGCCCATCGGCAAAGGCCAGGTGCATGGCCTCGATCACGGTCTGCTCAAGCTCGGCACCTGAAAAGCCCTCGGTGCGGTCCACGAGAACCTGCAGGGTAATGCTGTGCTCGGGCCGGCGGCGGCGCAGCTGCAGATCCAGGATCGCGGCGCGCTCGGCGGGGCTGGGCAGATCGAGCAGGAAGATCTCGTCAAAACGCCCCTTGCGCAGCAGCTCAGGG
>VGQR01000548.1 GCA_016882345.1 Cyanobacteria bacterium K_DeepCast_35m_m2_023 | reverse complement strand
AGCGCGCAAACAGGGCGCGCCGGTTGACGGCCTGAATGACTGGAACATCCGCTGGACCGGGCCGGAAGGTTACAAGGGCATCGTTGCGCGGCAGATGCAGGATTTCAAAAAGCGGCAAAAAGAACGCGCCGCTG
This sequence comes from Cyanobacteria bacterium K_DeepCast_35m_m2_023, assembly GCA_016882345.1. The sequence continues at coordinate 1,832 of VGQR01000548.1, read as the reverse complement.
CGCTGGCGGATGCGGGCGCGAATGACACGGGTTCAGGAAAGACGTGAGTTGATGGTTGGCATTGTTCGCACTCCCATAAGCGCTGCTGACATCAAGGCGAGGGCGCGTGCGCTGGGCGCCGATCTGGTTGGTATCGCTGATGGCGAGACCATGGATGCGTTTCCGCCCGATCCCAAAGATCCCAAACGCCCGCGCGACATCACCGGCCTTGACGGCAAGCGTGTGATCGTGATTGCCAAGCGTCTCAGCAATGGCGTGGCGCGCATCAAGGCGTGGGGCGACCGCACCAAGTTCTACAATGATGAACTTGCGCTCACAGCGCTTGAGGAGCTTTCGCTCGAACTTGTTTACTGGCTAGAAGATCAGGGCTATCCCGCAATCATCATCCCCCCGACGCATGTTGATCCCTGGCGTTACCGGGATGATCCAAGCGAACATATGACAACGCTGCTCTCGCTGCCCCATGCGGCGGTGGAGGCGGGGCTTGGCACGCTGGGCCTCAACCAGCAATTGCTGACACCGGAATTCGGGCCGCGTGTCATTCTCTCCGCCGTGCTGTGTTCGGCTGAAGTGGAAGTTGATACGCGCAGGCAGGATGGGTTGTGCCTGGGGCCGCAATGCGGACGCTGTCTGTCAGCCTGTCCCGCCCACGCCGTGAAGCATTGGGATCGCGACTGGCAGGCCTGTGATACGCATCGCTCGCCCTATGGCTTTGCAAAGCTCACAGATCACATCGCAAAGGTGATGGAAGCGCCCGGCGCGCAGGCGAAGAAAGACCTGCTGCGCACAGAAACCTTCTTCAATCTGTGGCAGAGCATTCTGCGCGGTTCCGGCGTTGTGACAGGGTGCCGCCGCTGTGCGGATGTGTGCCCTGTGGGTGAAGACTTCCTGACCATGCTGCAGGACGCGCTGGAGCACATTCCCGAAGACAGCGAAGTCAAACGTGCAGAGCTGGCGCGCTTCATTGAAGCTGAACGCTCGGGGCTTTTTCCGCAAGCGCATCGTGATGCGCAGCGATGGATCGGTCAGACGCCTTCTGCAAAGGAGCGCGGCTGATGAGTTCGCAAGCCGCCTGGCGGGATTATCTCGCACTGCCTGCATCGGCAGATGAATTGCGGCGCATTCAGCATGCAGGCCTGTCACGGGCTGTTGAACAGGCGCGCCGTTCGGCGTTCTTCAAGGGAAGGCTTGCGCACATCAATCCTGCACATGTTCACGAGGCGGAAGAATGGGCGAAGATTCCCGTGCTCGACAAGGACATGCTGCGCGGCATGACTGACAGGGTTTTCTACGATGAGTTCTGCATTGTTCCGCAAGCCGGGGACAGTATTTCCGAGTTCTGGCGTTCAGGCGGTTCAACCGGGCGGCCTTTGTTCTATCCGCGCACGCACAAGGATCTGAGCGCGGCGATGCGCGGCTTTTCGCGCGTGCTGGATTGCGCAGGCGCGCCTGCGTCTTCGCGTGTTCATTGTTCCTTTCCGCTGGGCATTCATCCCGTCGGCCAGGTGATGGCGCGTGCGGCCGAGCGGCTGGGCATGAGCGTTTTGATGGCGGGCGCAGGCACGACGACGCCATCCCTGCTGCAACTTGAACTGATGGATCGCCTGCGTCCCAATATCTGGACCGGCATGTCGAGCTATGGTTTGCATCTGGCCAATCTTGCCGATGCGCAGGGGCGTGATCTTGCCGCCGGTCCGGTTGATTTTCTGGTCTGTTCTGCCGAACCCCTGTCAGACGCCAAGCGCGCGAAGCTCGAGAGAATGTGGGGCGCGACAGTATGTGACGGCTTCGGCATGACGGAAGCAGGCATGATGGGCGCTGAAGATGGCCGG
>VGQR01000547.1 GCA_016882345.1 Cyanobacteria bacterium K_DeepCast_35m_m2_023 | reverse complement strand
CTTAGTAGCTTTATCAAACACATCTAAGAAATTAAGATACGCATCATTTAAATCATCTCCCGCCCTAGGATTCCGAGGGCGGGGGATATACCCGGTTCCGGCAGTCTTACCCTCTAGACGCGCGATACGCGCCTGTAGATGACGGATAACATCAGCGGCACTTCTATTCATGATCAAATCTCCAATATCAGGTTAAGGAACACAATCTCGATCATGAATGTTCGGGATATAAAGGAAAAAAACTAAACCCTAGTATGAGAGAATCCACCGACCCTTGTTCTCTTATACTAGGGTTCAACCTTTTTCCGGCATCTAGGGGATAATATGAAGTTATTATCTACGGCGATACGGAGAGAGAGGTGTGTTGCCAAGCTGATCCGGTCCATACCCGGACAACACGGATAACCGATTCAAAAGAGAATATAGTCGACCAACTGTATGCGCGGCTTCAATTGCTTCAGCCACAGATGAAAGAAAATTGGGCCCACCCCTCTTAACTTTTAGGCTACCATTCTCCAGCCCATGCATTAAGGAAAGAAATTCCTCTCTCTCTTCGCTCTGAAGAACTAACTCTGAGGTGGAATCCAACACCTCTTTCTTGCGCTTCTGTAAATCCGTTACAGCCGTCCCATAAAAATACAGGAAATCACTAAAATTAGTTCTCACATTTTTAGCGGCATCTTCTGGCGGGGCGCTAATATCGTTAGGACCACTACCACCGGCGGCGGTACGGCCCTCTAGACGCGCGATGCGCGCCTGTAGATGACGGATAACATCAGCGGCACTTCTATTCATGATTTCTCTCCAATATCAGGTTAAGGAACACAATCTCGAACATGAATGTTCGAGATATAAATGGAAAAAAAACTAAACCCTAGTCTCTTACTGAACTTCTAACCTTCTCTCTCAGAAGAGAGAAGCACACCCTATGATATGCCTTGTACCCCATGTATCCATAAAACCATAGGGTGGCTGTGAGCATCGCTAACGACACATACTCCGTGATCATGATTTCTTCTCTCCTACTATAAGTGAATCGTCATGCCCCTCAACCTCATTAAAGATTTAAAACCATGCAGACCTTCGTTCCCTTTCCCGACTATGATCTCACCTCTAAGGTTCTAGATTGGAGACGACTCGGTAAACAGAGAGTCGAGAGCTATCAAATACTCAAAGCCCTCGAAGCCAATACGGATACCGCTCCTTGGGCCCGACACCCCGTAACCAAGATGTGGCGAGGTCACGAAGGGTTCCTCTGTCTCTACTCTCGCGCTATGTGCTCCGAATGGTCTAGAAGAGGTTATGTGGACAACATCATTGATCGCTTCCAGCCCTCTAAATATCATCATACCAACCCACCCTCATGGTGGGGAGATGATCGAATACACCGAAGTCATCGATCACAATTACTAAGAAAAGACCCCTATCACTACACAATTTATTTTCTCGATGAGACAGATGACATCGAATACTTTTGGCCCACAAAACAACTCCCATGAGAGCCACACACCTTGAAACAACTCTGTGAGAACCAACTAAAAATATCCGCCACCTCAAACCCCCGACATATCAATCTCCTTAACAACATAAAAGATAACCATCTCAAATCCAATCTACTCAACTTTCTATGTCCCATACCACACCAAGATCCTGATATTAGACTAGAGAAATGGGGCACCCACGAAGATATCCAAGAACCAAGATTAATCGTCTCCAAATCGGATTGTCTCATCATTTCTTTTAAGACACACAGACCTCCTATTTTTGCCCTCAAGAACGCCCTTCATAGAGAAGGCTCCTTTCAAGGACTAAGATTTAGTCTCGAATTCTCTGATTTTGAGGCGCGCTATTTGGGATATGAGATTTTATCGGTAGATGAACGCTACGGTAACGCCTTCTATCTAGATGATGGTCTCAATATACCGAGAGATAAACACATCTCCAACAGCCCCTATCTCACCGAATCTC
>VGQR01000546.1 GCA_016882345.1 Cyanobacteria bacterium K_DeepCast_35m_m2_023 | reverse complement strand
CAGCAGCTGGGCCATCTGGCTCAGCAGGGTGCGGGCCTCGGCGGGGGTGAAGTTGCCCAGCGAGCTGCCGGGGTAGAAGCCCAGCCGCGGCTGCAGTTCCAGCAGGGGGTCAGGCGGCAGGGACGGCAGGGTGCTGTAGTCGCAGCACACCCCGATCACGCTGACCGCGGGGTGCTGGCGTTGCAACGCGGCGCAGGCCTGTTGCAACGGGGCGGCGCTGATGTCCAGGGCCGCATAGGACTGGGGCTGCAGGGCCCGCAGCAACGGCCCCACCTTGCGGGCGTTGCCGGCTCCGAATTCGACCACCAGCTGCGGCTCGCGACCGATGGCCGCGGCCATCGCTGTGGCCTGCTGCTCGAGCAGGGCTGTTTCGGTGCGGGTCAGGCTGTATTCGGGCTGCTGGCAGATCAGCTCGAACAGGCGTGATCCCTCGGCGTCGTAGAGCAGCCAGGCCGGCAGTTGCCGGGGCTTCTGGCTCAGCCCCGCAGCAACGACGGCCACCAGGTCGGCCGGGGCCGGATGCAGGTCGATCCAGTGCAGCGGGTGTGTCGGCTGGGTTCTGACAACCGCGGTTGAGACTGGCACCATTGGGAGCCCACGTCCCTGCAAGCGTGACTGTATCGGACGCGATTGCACTGACAGACGTGGATCGCGACCTGGCCCGTCGCACCCTGTCGGTCCTGTTCGGGGGCTGCGGCCAGGAGCAGATCGACGCGGTGTTGGCCCAGGCCTGCTGCCGGCAGTTGCCGGCCGGAGCGGTCCTGCTGCAGCTCGAAGAGCGGGCCGACGCCGCCTATGTGCTGTTGGCAGGACAGCTGCAGGTGTACGGCCGCCACGGTTCGGCCCAATTGGTGCCCATTGCCCACATTGATCAACCCGGTCGGCTGCTGGGCGAGCAGGCATTGCTGCCAGGGCACCGCTTTCGCAACGCCTATGTGCTCGCGTTGGCCATCAGCCGGGTGCTCGAGATCCCTGCCGCAGCCTTTCAGCAGTTGCTGCAAGCCGACGCGTCGGCCCTGCAGCGCCTGCAGGAGCAGGGTGTCGGCGAGTTGCGCCAGCGCCTGCAACGGCTGGGCCTCGATTTGGACGAGTTGTGGGAGGACCGACCCGAACAGCGCAGCCTGCAATTCGAGCCCGGAGCGACGGTGCTGCCTGCGGGGCAGACGCCGGCCTCGGCCTTCGCGATCGTGTCCGGTCAGGTCGCCCTGTGGGCCGGCGACCTGACCGAAGCGGTGATGGTGCTGGGGCAGGGCAGCGTGCTGGGCCTCGAGGCCGTGCTGGCTGGCCAGCCGTTCGGCTACGAGGCCCGTGCCGAGACCCAGCTCGAACTGCTGCCGCTGCGGCCCGAACGATTGCGCATGCGCCTGGGCGACAACCCGTTGCTCGACAGCCTGCAGGCGATGCATCAGCTGCCCGGGTGTGGCCTGCTGTACCGCTACCGCACCACCCACGAGGGTCACGTCTGCTTCATCACCGATTACGAGCAGCTGCCCGGTGGCCCGGTGCGGGTGCTGCAGATCCCGCAGCAGCAGCGCGTCGAGGCGACGCGGGTGGCGCCGGCCGCGATCGAGCCCACCATCTGGATGTCCCCTGGTGGGCGCAACCAGCTGCTGGTGCATCCCCTCGACGGGCGCCTGGTGGCGTTTGCCGTCGATCAGGCGTGGCCCTCCCTGGGCGAGTTGATGGCATTGCTGTTGCGCCATGCCCCCCTGGACCGGCTGCAGCTCGAAGCCTTTGCCCGCAGCGGCCAGCTGCTGCTCGAAGCCGCTGACCAGCGGGTGTCGCTGGACACGCAGTTGATCTGCGCCTGCAGCAACACCACCGCCACCGAGCTGCGGGCCGCGGCCCGCAGCTGCGAATCGCTCGCCGATCTGCAGCGTTGCACTGGGGCCGGCACGGTCTGCGGGGCCTGCCTGGCTCGCCTGCCGTTGTTTCTGGACCAGCCCGATGGGGTGCGGTTGTGTCAGCTGTCC
>VGQR01000545.1 GCA_016882345.1 Cyanobacteria bacterium K_DeepCast_35m_m2_023 | reverse complement strand
TGCTCGTCGTTCCAGACCTGCGCTCAGGCTGTAGCTTCGTACAAGTCAGGCAACACCAAGCTGGATCGGGACAAGGACGGCATCCCCTGCGAAAGCCTCTGCGGCAGCAACGGTGAGAACATGCCAGGTAGATGATTGCCCTCCTTTTCTGTCTCCAGAATCTCTTCTGGATGACAGTTGATTTCACGTCCAATAACTAAGACTTCGCGTCAATATTGCCACACTGATTTAACCTTCCAACCGCTTGAGGCCTCGACACGCCTAATTCTTCAAGTACATCAACTATAGAAATTGCGAAGTTAAGGCCTTCTGCGGCTGTTCTTCCAAAAGTCACGATGCCAACCACCTCTCCATTCTTATTGACGAGTGGCCCGCCACTGTTACCTGGATTTATTGCAGCATCGGTTTGAATTAGCGTAGTTCCTACAGGAGTTGACCCTTTGAATTCAGATCCCGATTTCCTGACGGCACTAACTATTCCACGTGTAACTGTATTTACTAAACCCATCGGGCTGCCAAGAGCAACTACATCTTGTCCTGCGAGAGGGTATGAGGCATAGCAGATCGGTAGCGGCTTGGTTTTGACTGGTCTGGTCGGTTGAAGCACTGCAAAATCTTCAGATCTAGAAACGAAGACAATCTTTGCGGGGATTGTAGAGCCATCTGCAAGCTCAAGCTGAGCTTCTTTGTTTGCGTTGCTGCCTACAACATGTCTGTTTGTTAAAACTAAACCGTTATCACTGAAGAAGAAACCTGTTCCTGAGCCTCCCGAAGAAATCTTTACAACGGAAGGAAGAGTGGCGCCGGCCAATTGTTGTGTGTCTCTTGGGGTCTTGATTGGCCGAGCGCTGAAGGCTACAGCTGGTTTCTGCCAAACAGGAATCGCTTTCGTGTACATCGCCTGCAGTTGCTTGACGGTCCCTTTGCCAATCGGGATAACAACTTTCTCGACGCGAATGCTTAAATCTCCACTGTTGCTCTCCGCTGAATTCTTAATTGCATCTACCAGTGAAGAAGGCATAATGAACTTGCCTTCTTCACCGTAGAGCGTATACGTCTGGCCTGAATACTTTATCTCAAGGGGTTGTGGTAGGTCGCCATTGGCTACAACAACGCCGAACGGACAAGCGAGCAGTCCGCATCCTGTTTTTGTATAAGAAACGCCGGCCACATAATCGGCCGTCCACTTTGTTACGATTCCATATTCGTTTGGGTAGGCCTTTCTCCAGTTCTTGTCGAATACTGCATACTCTGAGCCGCCGTCGAATCCCGAGCTTAGCTTTACTATCTTCGACAAAGGCACGGGCGGGTTTGGATTGCTGTTCCAGTTCTGGTCGCTACTGATATTTACAACCTTCAGCCCTGTGGCGGTGTCAAGTGAGCCAGAGTCGTTCTCTTCGGAGTCTTCGGTACAAGTCTTCTCTTGAGATGGTGACAAGCCCCTTTTTGGTGGGTTTTCGCAGAAGTAAGGCTTCGCGCTAGCCGGCTGACCAAATTGCTGACTTGCCCCGATAGCAAGTGAGCCGATCAGTATCAACGGCTGAAAATAATTCTTCATGCGTGAAAAACGTTTCTCTTTATTCTTAATCTTATACGCATGTCATGTGCTCTCATTTAGATCAGCTCGCTCATGGTTCTTGGCGGCCATTGGCTGGGGTTGTGAAATCTCCGGCAGAGCGACTAGCGGCGCTGTGCTGGAGGTGGGCTCCTTACGGTTCACCCCAACCCCGCCGGAAATTTAGGACCTGCGTAAGGCGCTCATGGGGAAGCGCACCAGCATGCAATCGAGGTAGACGAAGCCTTGGCTGGGCTGGCCTGGTTCTTTGTGAATTTCCCTGAGGTCCCCCTGGCGGTGGTCCCAGCGAGTCCTAGGGAGGTCAACCAGCACCCGGTCACCGATTTGTGGCTCGACCGATTCCATCTGTTCACCAGATCCGGTAGTCGGTGCTGCCAGCCCGGTAGCTGTAGCGAGGGTCCTGGGCAGCCA
>VGQR01000544.1 GCA_016882345.1 Cyanobacteria bacterium K_DeepCast_35m_m2_023 | reverse complement strand
CTTAACCCGGCAGTGGCTCCATGACCTGAAGGCCTTTGTGCTGAAGCATTACTGGGTCACCAGCCAGACGGTGCAGGTGCTGAGGCGACGACCCACCGAGCAGTACGGCGAACAGCAGCACGAAAACGAGTTCAATGTGCAACCCCAGGTGATCCCGCCTTGGCTGCAGGACTGGCTGGCCAACGGCGGTGGGTACTTGATCGGCAACATGCGCACCGGTCGGCCTGATTTTCGTTATTACAGCCTCGGCAACTCGCTCGCCTGTCTGTTCGGCCTGCTGAGCACGACCCAGCAACGCGCGTTGTTTCGGCTGGTGTCACACAACCGACAGCACCTGTTGGCCCAGATGCCGATGCGCATCTGCCACCCACCGATGGAGGGCAACGAATGGCGCGACAAGACCGGATCCGATCCCAAGAACTGGCCATGGAGCTACCACAATGGCGGGCACTGGCCCAGTCTGCTGTGGTTCTTCGCTGCAGCGGTGTTGCTGCATGAGCAACGCCATACCAATGGTGATGGTGCGCTGATGCTGCAGATGAAAGACCTGTTGTTGGAGTGCTACGGCGACCAGCTCAACCAATTGCCGCTTCAGCACTGGGCTGAATATTTTGATGGCCCAACAGGATCCTGGGTCGGACAACAGGCCCGCACCTACCAAACGTGGACGATCGTGGGCTTTTTGCTGATGCACCACCTGCTGCGGATCAAGCCCTCAGATGTGACGTTGCTTGATCTCGACTCAATACAAAAAAACCGCGACCCGGAGGTGGCGGCAGAGAATGAAATCTGAAGCTTGGTTGTTGCCAACAAGATCAAACTTGACTTCAGAACTCAAAAGAGACCGAGGGTCAAGGATTTGTCAATTGGCAGTGCTGCACCAATGCCCAGGTAGATGGTGAAAACGATTCCAAACAGAAAGACGCTCATGGCCACAGGACGGCGGAACGGATTCTGGAACTTGTTGAAGCTTTCGATGAAGGGAACCAGCATCAGGCCAAGAGGAATCATGGTCTGGAGCGCAATTCCCAGCAGCTTGTTGGGAACAACCCGCAGAATCTGGAACACCGGGTAGAGATACCACTCAGGCAGGATCTCGAGCGGTGTCGCAAAGGGGTCGGCCTTGTCAGCAAGCATGGCGGGATCAAGGACAGCCAATCCCACGATGCAAGCAATGGTCCCCAGGATCACCACAGGGAACATGTACAGCAGGTCATTGGGCCAAGCTGGCTCACCGTAATAATTATGACCCATGCCCTTGGCGAGCTTGGCGCGAAGCTTGGAATCAGTGAGGTCAGGCTTCTTGAGGATGTGCATGACGTGGTACCCGTTAGGAAAAGACTAGTGGATAAGGAGGATAGAGAAGGAAAAACTGATGCTGAGATTCACAACGGACCTGAGATGCCCTGCTTACGGATCATCAGGAAGTGCATCAGCATGAACACGGCCAGCAACCAGGGCATCACGAAGGTGTGCAGGCTGTAGAAGCGAGTGAGGGTGGCCTGGCCAACGCTCTCACCGCCGCGGAGCAGTTCAACCATGAAATCGCCGACCACGGGCACGGCAGCGGGCACACCACTGACGATCTTCACAGCCCAGTAGCCGACCTGGTCCCAGGGAAGCGAGTAGCCGGTCACTCCGAAACTGACCGTGATCACGGCCATGGTCACGCCGGTGACCCAGGTGAGCTCGCGAGGACGCTTGAAACCGCCCGTGAGGTACACACGGAACACATGGAGGATCAGCATCAGCACCATCATTGAGGCGCTCCAACGGTGGATCGAACGGATCAACCAGCCAAAGCTGACGTCGGTCATCAGGTACTGGACCGACGTGTAGGCCTCAGCCACGGTCGGCTTGTAATAGAAGGTCATCGCAAACCCGGTCGCAAACTGGATCAGGAAGCAGACCAGGGTGATGCCGCCGAGGCAATAAAAGATGTTGACGTGCGGCGGAACGTACTTCGCCGAAATGTCGTCGGCAATGGCCTGGATCT
>VGQR01000543.1 GCA_016882345.1 Cyanobacteria bacterium K_DeepCast_35m_m2_023 | reverse complement strand
TAGGTCTTGGAGCAGAACTGCTGAATCTCGCTCAGCGTTCCCGGTTCCTGGCCGCCGAAGTCGTTACAGGGGAAGCCCAGCACTGCAAAGCCTTTGGCTCCGTAGTTGTCCTGCAGGGTCTGCAGACCGGCGTACTGACGGGTGAAGCCGCAGCGGCTGGCCACGTTGACGATCAACAGCACCTGGCCAGACCATTCGCCCAGCTGGCGCTCGGCGCCCTTGGCATCGCGAACGCTGACGTTGCTCACACTGATGCTGGCCATGGGCGTTCGGATGACGGAGCGTCGCTGCGTTGGCGGGGACCCTAGCGGCCCATAAACTCGGCCTGACGCGGGCCAGGCCATGAGCGAGACCAATGGCGTCATCCTGGCCGAAATGGTCGCCCAACAACTTAAGGTGTTGCTGGAGGCCGGCAATTACGACGGCGCCAAGCTGCTGCTTAAGCCGGTGCAGGAGGTCGACGCAGCCGAAGCGATCGGCAGCCTGCCACGCACCCTGCAGGCCCTGGCTTTTCGCCTGCTGCCCAAGGACGAGGCGATCGAGGTGTACGAGTACCTCGATGCTGCCGTGCAGCAGACCCTGCTCGAACGCCTGCGCAGCGGCGAGGTGCTCGAGCTGGTCGAAGAGATGTCACCCGATGATCGGGTGCGCCTGTTCGATGAGTTGCCGGCCAAGGTGGTGCGGCGCCTGCTGGCCGAGCTGAGTCCGGCTGAACGGCGTGTCACGGCTCAGTTGCTCGGTTACGAGGCCGAGACAGCGGGGCGTCTGATGACGACCGAGTTCATCGATCTCAAGGAATTTCACAGTGCCGCACAGGCCCTCGAGATCGTGCGCCGCAGGGCTCGCGATACCGAAACCGTCTATTCGTTGTATGTCACCGATGGGTCCCGCCATCTGACCGGCATCCTGTCGCTGCGTGATCTGGTGACCGCCGATCCCCAGGACCGCATCGGTGATGTGATGACCCGCGAGGTGGTCAGCGTCGCCACCGACACCGACCAGGAAGAGGTCGCCCGCGCCATCCAGCGCTACGACTTTCTGGCCGTGCCAGTGGTGGATCGCGAGCAGCGACTCGTGGGGATCGTCACCGTCGATGACGTGATCGACGTGATCGAGCAGGAGGCGACCCGTGATCTCTATGCAGCTGGCGCCGTGCAGGCCGGCGACGAGGACGACTACTTCCAGAGCAACCTGTTCACAGTCGCGCGCCGCCGCGTCGTCTGGTTGCTGGTGCTGCTGCTGGCCAACAGCGGCACCGCGGCGGTGATCGCCTCGATGGATGGGGTGCTGAAGCAGGTGGTGGTGCTGGCGGCGTTCATTCCGCTGCTGATCGGTACAGGCGGCAACGTGGGAGCTCAGAGCTCCACCGTGGTGATTCGCGGCCTCAGCACCCAGCGCATTCAGAGCATGGGGCCATCTGTGGCGATTGTCCGCGAGGCGATCGCCGGCGCGCTGCTGGGTTTGCTGATGCTGCTGGTGGTGGTGCCCTGGGCGGCCTACGTCTCGCACGGCAACTGGTTGGTGGCCTGGGCGGCGGGTCTGGCGCTGGTGGCGATCACCACCCTGGCGGCCACAGCTGGCGCGGCCCTGCCCCTGTTGTTTGACCGGATCGGCCTTGATCCAGCCTTGATGTCGGCGCCGTTTATCGCCACGGCCACCGACGTGGCGGGGGTGTTCATCTACCTCAACATCGCCGCGGCCCTGTTGCAGCGCTTTGGTTGAGTGCTCGACAGGCTTGTGGCGCATTGCCTGGGCCCTCGACCTGCCTGCAGTTAGGGGCGTCTTGGGGCGCTCCGGGGCTTTTATGAGAGGAGTTCACAGTTCTTCAGGTTAAGCTTTGCACATCTTCAAGAGCCCAGACCTGTGGTCGTCGCCACCGCCAGTACCCCTCTGCTGGAGACCGCCACTCCGGCGGCCGCCCCCCGCCCTGCCAGCACCGGCGCTGGTCTCGATGGTGATCTGGTGCGCAGCTACCTGCGCGACATCGGCCGCGTGCCCC
>VGQR01000542.1 GCA_016882345.1 Cyanobacteria bacterium K_DeepCast_35m_m2_023 | reverse complement strand
GTCAACTAATCAACTTCGGAGATGGCTACAGCCAACTTTTAACAGATGGCCTCAATATTGATCAAGAGCGCTGGCGCTGTGAAACACCACCTCTTCCCTATTCAAGCGCTTATTCAGTCGAGAGCTTTTTCTTAAGTACAAAAGGACAAGCAATCAGCTGGACGCCAATCATGGCAACCAAGAATTTTCAACGTCCTTTTGCAAGCGGAATCTTGAATCTAGGCTACGACGCGATTGCATCCTTAACACTTACTGGTTACACACGGCCCACCAACTACACTGCCAATCTTGCTACCGGCCTATTAACTTCCGTGACTATCGCAAACGGCACAGTTGTTGATATAACACTAACTCTTGCAGCTCGTAATTACATTCTTGCTGATGGCTGGGAAATGACTCCCGCAAGCTCAGGCTACATGACAGTAAGTTTTGAACTGGTAAGGATCTACATATGACACAATCACCTCCTAACGCCCAAACCTTTAAGACTCAGTTACCTGAGATCATTGATCTTTTTACGCTTGATATTGCCGTCTTGCTAGAACCCGGCTCAGGCGACCAATCAATCTATCGATTCTGTAACTGGACACAAGTCAACGGCAATGATGTTGTGTACGACGGCGAAACCTACATCGCCCTGCCACTGCAAGCCAGCGGTTTCGAGTTAAACACCAGCGGTCAACTGGAGCGCCCTAGCATCACTTTCGCCAATGTCGGCTTGGCGATTACAGCCCTGACCAATACCTACTCAGATCTTGTCGGTGCAACGGTGCAACGCATCCGCACACTGACCACATATTTAGACGGCGAACCAGGCGCAGATCCTGATGCTTATTGGGGTCCAGACACTTGGGTTGTTGAACAGAAAAGCAACGAAACAAAGCTGTCGGTCACCTTCCAGCTTTCAGTGCCATTCGATCTTGAAGGGCGCAGTTTGCCGGGGCGACGATTGCTGCGTGAGCAATGCCAATGGATTTACCGCGACAGCATCGGCTGCCATTATTCAGGTGCCAACTTTTTTGACGTGAACGATGATCCTGTCGCTACACAGGCACAGGACGTATGTGGCAAGCGACTAGAAAGTTGCCGCTTACGATTCGGCGATACAAGCCGCCTACCCTTTGGGGGCTTCCCAGGGTTAGTGGATAGCAACGGCTGATGGCACTCTCGACCTGGACAAATCCACTCACCGGCGAGCAGCGTGTGGCAATGCGCCAATACGCCGAGGCGGCACACCCAGGCGAGACCTGCGGCTTCATCCTGCAAGATGGCTCGCTGGTGCAATGCACGAACACGAGCACCGAGCTGGATCAATTCACAATTAGCGCCGAAGAAACAGCTTTATACCTTGACGATGCGCTTGCCTGTTGGCATAGCCACGCTAATTACAACGGCTTCAGCCCAGCAGACATCAAAGCGTGCAAGGCACTGAACCTTCCTTATGCCGTTTGGGATTGTGGTGGCAGTGAGGCGTTTTGGCTAAATCCACAGCAGAGTGCCGGTTTGCTGGAGCGCCAATGGAACTACGGCGTCTATGACTGCTATTCAGCAGTACGTGACTGGTACTGGCAGGAGATGGGAGTACAGATGGGCGACTACGAACGCCTGTATGAGGGCGAATGGTCAACTCGTGGCTTCACGCATTTTGAGGCCAATTTCGCTGCTGAAGGTTTTGTCCGTATTCCTGTTGGTGTGCCCTTTGTGCGCGGTGATGTGATTATGTTCCGCATCCGCAATCAGAATTGCTGTAACCACGTTGCGGTTGTGGAAGATCCCGACGCCAACCTGTTGTACCAGCACCTTGTTGGCAGGTTGTCTGGATTGACGGCGTATAGCGGATACTTCCGCGAGAATACGTACATGGTGTTGCGGAGGGCAGCCTGATGGTCACGATCCGATTGTTGGGTGAGGCGGGTCGCCGTTTCGGTCGCAGGTTCCAGCTAGCGGTCAAGACGCCTGCCGAGGCTGTACGTGCACTGTGCGTGCAAATGCCCGACCTC
>VGQR01000541.1 GCA_016882345.1 Cyanobacteria bacterium K_DeepCast_35m_m2_023 | reverse complement strand
AACAGCAAGGAGCAGTTCGCTGGCTCACCGGACCTAGCAAAGGCACAGCAGGACGCAATCATTGACGCTCTTGACGCTCACCAGGCAATGAGCAGCCAGGCACTGAACAATCCCGATCTGCAGCGGCGGATGCTTGAGCTGCTGCTGGGCAGCTTCAACCTCTGGGAAGGTCTGCGCGACCGTGCTGCTACAAAGGGTTAGCTGTGCGGCACTAGCTACACCAAGCAATCTCAATTATTCACGGCTATGAACGGACATCAGAAACAGATGCCTTATATAGGGTGGGCAATCCACCTGCTTCGGTATCGAAGATAAGTGCATTTATTTTCTAGCAACCGCGAGGAAACTGGAAGTCGGTTTAATACTATTCAGGCCTGAACCGACGGCCTCATCCTCCCCAATGCAATTCCCGCATCGAACGCAAGAGTTCTTAACTCCTGGCGCTGAGCATCCGACAGTCCGTCCCAGAAGGCATCGAACAGGTCGATCGTGGCTTTACCAGTACCCACCAGACCCAACACCGACATTGGGAATGCCATCCATGGGAATACCAGCAGGACCACTGCCAGCACAACACTGACAGCAGCACCTTCCTTTACCGATGCCCATACCGTCTGAGCCACGAGCTGGATCTGTGTTGCTCGATTGATCTGACCACGGCGACGCATCGCTTCTGTACGCAGACCCGTGAGTAGTGCTTGATAGATGGCATAGACGACCATCCCACCGAGGGTGGACTCACCCAGGAACTCGCCTGCTGGTACGGCACCAACGCTGCCATTGACGTTGATGGATGCAAGACCAGCTACCGGTGCGATCTCCAGACCAGCCTTAGGAATCTGGAACGGGTCCTTGGAACGTGCCACGGGCTACCAACACGGGATTCATATTTTAGCCAAATGAGCAAGTGGCTAATAGCACAGATCTAGACAGGGGATCCGGGGGGAAGTCCAGTCCCTCATGAGATCAACTGCACTGCAATAGATCTGTGCTATTGGGGGATGGGGGAGCCAGATCATAGTGGTAAGTTGCCATCAACAACAAAACGCTGTTGACTAAGAGACTGATGTCGTAAAAATCTGGAGCTTGTTGACACAAAAGTGCACGCCTAGCGATAGATGAGCAATACTAGAGATAGGGCTTAGTCGAACCATTGGCTAGCTACAGAAAGATCAGAAGCGTGAAGGACGATGCCGTTATTAATATGATGATGGCTGCATTTACGAAAAGAATGATTGGTTGTATCTTAAGGCAAGTTTTATAGACAACCAGGCTCCGATAATTTGATCAACCACATACCTCGCAGAATCCATACTGAAGACCAGTGCTGCGGCGCCCATAGCAGCAAATCACTTGGTCGCCTGCATCCAGGACTGCATCACCTGGTGCAACCCACTTCCCATACATCACACCGAAAGGAGTCTGGGCTTCTACATTTCTGCCACCAGAATTAAAGATTCTGACTGTTTTTCCAGAGAACATATTCCCCCAGTCATAACAATAACCTCCCCCCATCCAGCCAGTCAACATACACTGGGCCCTGGCTGGTACTGCACTAAGAAGGCTTACCAGGATGGCTCCAAGAATAAAAAATAAGAGCCGCCCAGAACGGAAGAAGGCTTGGAACATCATTGATCTAGCAAGAGGTCGTATGAAGATCAGGATTTAAAACCACTGTATTTACCGTAGTCAAGCACATAACGGATAGCCAATAGATCAATTCCGAAGATCTTATAAATCCAGTACACATTTAAAAGCACTCCCCCATCCCCCACAAGCCAAGATTACGTGGTATCGCAAGCATCTCATGGGGGAGGCTGCCTTCCCCCATTCAGTCCTCTATTCAGCAGGAAGGGGCTTTAAGGCCGTGTAACACACGCCTCAAGCACCTGCCCTTGACCGACCAGGGCCTTGCCTGCTAGTACAGGCGTACTTGCATGGGCGCCATGGAGAAGCAGGCTTGGATCCAGGACCCCAAGACCGCCAACACGGCGCGGTTC
>VGQR01000540.1 GCA_016882345.1 Cyanobacteria bacterium K_DeepCast_35m_m2_023 | reverse complement strand
CGACGCCGAGTGGATGGGGCAGGTGCACCGCTTCCTTGGCCTTTCGGTGGGTCTGATCCAGCAAGACATGGATCCCGCCACCCGCCGCCAGAACTACGGCTGCGACATCACCTACGCCACCAACTCAGAGCTGGGGTTCGACTACCTGCGCGACAACATGGCGGCGGACATCGCCGAGGTGGTGCAGCGCGAGTTTCACTATTGCGTGATCGACGAAGTCGATTCGATCCTGATCGACGAAGCCCGCACGCCGCTGATCATCTCCGGCCAGGTTGAGCGGCCCCAGGAGAAGTATCAAAAAGCCGCCGAGGTGGCTGCCGCCCTGGTGCGCGCGGCCGAACTCGGCAAAGACGGCATCGACCCCGAGGGCGACTACGAAGTCGATGAGAAGCAGCGCAACTGCACCCTCACCGATGAGGGCTACGCCAAAGCCGAGCAGCTGCTGGGCGTGAGCGATCTGTTTGATCCCCAGGATCCCTGGGCGCACTACATCAACAACGCGCTCAAGGCGAAGGAACTCTTCGTGAAGGACGTGAACTACATCGTGCGCGGCAGCGATGCAGTGATCGTGGATGAGTTCACCGGCCGCGTGATGCCCGGTCGTCGCTGGAGCGATGGCCAGCACCAGGCGATCGAGGCCAAAGAAGGCCTGCCGATCCAGCCCGAAACCCAAACGCTCGCCTCGATCACCTACCAGAACTTCTTCCTGCTCTACCCGCGCCTGGCCGGCATGACCGGCACCGCCAAAACGGAAGAGGTGGAATTCGAGAAGACCTACAAGCTCGAGGTCACCATCGTGCCCACCAATCGGGTGCGTTCCCGCGCCGATTGGACCGATCAGGTGTACAAAAACGAAACCGCCAAATGGCGCGCCGTTGCCCTGGAAACGGCCGAGGTGCACAAAACCGGCCGGCCGGTGCTCGTGGGCACCACCAGCGTGGAGAAATCCGAGCTGCTGAGCGCGCTGCTGGCTGAACAGCAGATCCCCCACAACCTGCTCAACGCCAAGCCCGAAAACGTGGAACGGGAGGCCGAGATCGTGGCCCAGGCTGGCCGTGCCGGCGCCGTGACCATCGCCACCAACATGGCCGGCCGCGGCACCGACATCATCCTGGGCGGCAACGCCGACTACATGGCTCGCCTCAAGCTGCGTGAGGTGCTGCTGCCCCGCCTGGTGCGGCCCGAGGAAGGCCACAAACCCCCGGTGCCGTTGCAGCGTGCTCCGGAAGCCGCTCCCGGCTTCGGTGCGGCCTCCAGTGCCGCCGCTGCCAAGGCGCCCTCAGAAGCACGCGCCATCGGTGCCCTCTACCCCTGTGCCCTCACCGATGCCACCGAGCATTCGCTCTCTGAGCTGGCTCACGATCTGGTGAAGGCCTGGGGCGACCGTCAGCTCACCGTGCTCGAGCTGGAAGACAAGATCGCCCAGGCCGCTGAAAAAGCCCCCACCGACGACGCTCAGATCCAGACTCTGCGCTCGATGATCGCCCGCGTGAAAGGCGAATACGAAGCCGTGACCAAAACCGAAGACGAGCAGGTGCGCGAAGCCGGCGGCCTGCACGTGATCGGCACCGAACGCCACGAATCCCGCCGGGTGGACAACCAGCTGCGCGGCCGCGCTGGCCGCCAGGGCGACCCCGGCTCCACCCGCTTTTTCCTGTCGCTGGAAGACAACCTGCTGCGCATCTTCGGCGGCGACCGCGTGGCCGGCCTGATGAATGCCTTCCGCGTGGAGGAAGACATGCCGATCGAATCCGGCATGCTCACCCGCTCGCTCGAGGGCGCCCAGAAGAAGGTGGAAACGTATTACTACGACATCCGCAAGCAGGTGTTCGAGTACGACGAGGTGATGAACAACCAGCGCAAGGCCGTGTATGCCGAGCGCCGCCGCGTGCTGGAAGGCCGCGAGCTGAAGCAACAGGTGGTGGGCTACGGCGAGCGCACCATGACCGACATCGTGGAGGCCTACGTGAACCCCGATCTGCCGCCCGAAGAGTGGGATCT
>VGQR01000539.1 GCA_016882345.1 Cyanobacteria bacterium K_DeepCast_35m_m2_023 | reverse complement strand
ATCGCAGCGGCGCCTGGGAGACGGGTCGGGGCTGGCGCATCGACCACATCTATCTCTGTGAGCAACTCCAGGACTGCGCCACCGGCTGCCGGATCCACAAGGAGCAACGCGGCAATGAACAACCCAGCGACCACGCCCCGGTGGTGGTGAACCTGAGCTGGCCGCCCGCTGATGACGACGGCGACGAACACGGCGACAGCTGGGACTGAGGCGCCACCCCCAGACCCGACTGTCAGGGCTTAAGCATTTCTACCGATTCCAGGTCACGGATGGGCTTCAATGGATTCACATCGGTCTCAATCAGGTCTCAGGCCATGCCGATCGAACCCGGATCATTGGTGAACCTCCCCAAGCGGCCGGGTCACACCTTCCAGGTGGTCAACGTCGATGAGCACAGTGATTGCGCCTGGGTGCGCAGCTGGCCGCTCAAGGCCAACCGCCGGCCCACCTTTGCCGTCCCGCTGCGGGATGTGCGCCCGCACCGCGCCCCGGCCACCTGAAGCTCAGAACACCAACGCTTCGGCTGGCAAGCGAACCCCCTCACTCTGAAGCACCTGCACCCGCCGGGCCGATTCAGAGCAGGTGCGCGGCGTGGGAAACAGCTTGTCGGGGTTGGCCAGTTCGTCCGGGTTGAACGCCCGGCGAACCAGCAACATCGTGGCCAGATCGTCGCCGCCATACATCCAGTCGAGGTAGCAGCGCTTGTCGCTGCCGATGCCGTGTTCACCGCTGATGCTGCCGCCGACATCGATGCACAGCCCCAGAATCGCTGCGCCCAGTTGCTTGACCCGCTTGGCGACACCAGGCTCCTTCGGGTCATAGAGCACCAGCGGGTGCAGGTTGCCGTCGCCAGCGTGAAAGACGTTGGCCACCGGCAAGCCATGCTCACGGCTGAGCTGCTCGATCGCCGCCAGCACCTGGGGCAGGCGGCTGCGGGGGACCACTCCATCTTGCAGGTAGTAGCTCGGATACCGGCGCCCCAGGGCGGTGATGGCGTTCTTACGCCCTTTCCAGAAGCGGGCACAGGTGTCCGGGTCGCGGGCTTCGCGCACCGCTCGAGCGCCGGCCTCCAGACATAGGTGCCGGGCCACGGCAATGGCCGCATCCACTTCGCGTTGCTGCCCATCGAGTTCGATCAGCAACACCGCGGCCGCGTCGCGGGGGTAATCCTCGAGGCCCAGGGAGTCATTGACGGCCTCCAGGCAGGGGCGGTCCATCATTTCCATGCCCGCCGGCTGCACCCCGGCAGCGGTGACGAGCCGCACCGCCTCGCCGGCCGCCTCCATGCTGGCGAAATCGGCCAGTAGCACCGCCACGCTCTGGGGTGAGCGCAACAGCCGCAGGGTGACCGATGTGGCGATGCCCAGGGTTCCCTCGCTGCCGATGAACACCCCGCGCAGGTCGAGTTCGGGCATCTCGCTCAAGCCCCCTCCGAGCTGGGTGACGCTGCCGTCGGGCAGCACCACTTCGAGACCCAACACGTGGTTATTGGTCACGCCGTACTTGAGGCAATGCACCCCGCCCGAGTTCTCGGCCACGTTGCCGCCGATGCTGCAGGCCACCTGGCTGGACGGATCAGGGGCGTAATAAAAGCCATCGCCTGTGACGGCCCTGGTGACCCAGCTGTTGATCACGCCGGGTTCGACTGTGATCGTGTGGTTCTGCAGATCGATGGCACGGATACGGCGCATGCGGCTGGTGGCAATCACCAACGACTCGCGCTCGGACACCGCACCCCCCGACAACCCGGTGCCGCTGCCGCGGGCGACAAACGACACGCCGGCAGCCACACAGACGCGCACTGCGGCGGCCACCTGAGCTGTGGTCTCGGGCAACACCACCAGAGGGGGCTGATGCCGCTCGAGGGTGAGGCCGTCACAGTCGTAGGCGAGCAGCTCCTGGGGGGCGCTGACCACGGCCCTGGCCGGCAGCACACGCAAGAGCTCCGATCGGATCTGGCGCCAGTCGATTCGTGCTGACAAGGCCGATCCGCCGAGGCAATCT
>VGQR01000538.1 GCA_016882345.1 Cyanobacteria bacterium K_DeepCast_35m_m2_023 | reverse complement strand
TTACTCCCCCAACAGACGACCGTGCCGTCGCTCTTGAGCGCAAGTGAGTGGTCGAACCCGGCTGATACCGCGGTTACGCCGGTCAGGTTGGCCGGCACATTAATCTGCCCCCAGGTATTGCGCCCCCAGGCCTGTACTCGGCCATTCTTGACGACGAGTGCATGTGAGTGACCGGCGGCAATGGCGGTGAGTCCGGTACGTGCCGTGGTCGGTGCCTCACGCTGCTTGAAGTCGTTGCGCCCCCAGATCAAGAGTGAGCCGTCGGTCTTGATGGCCATAACGTGCCCGAGGCTGGCCGAGATGGTGCGTACACCGCTCAAAGCGCCAGCAGGGATGCCGGTGCCCGCCACACACTTGGTGGTACACCCGGCCGGGAACTTGGCTAATGTGCCGAAGTCGTCTTGACCCCAGCCGAAGACGCGCCCGTTGCTCTCGAGGACGACGGCGTAATTGGAGCCGGTCTCGACTTCTGAGACGGGGCGACCCTTCATCCACGACGGCAATGAGGCTTGACCCTCACGGTTGAAGCCCCACGTGGCCAAGGTGCTGTTGTTGAGAACGACCAAGGTGAAGGCCGAACCGACGGCCACATCGCGGATGGCGAATGGATGTGGCGTGGGGGTAAATGTGTTCGTCGGCGTGAAGGTGTTGGTTGGTGAAGCGGTGAAAGTGGCCGTCGGCACCGTTGGGGTGGCAGGTACCGTTGGGGTGGCCGTAGGAACTACGTTGCGCACCGTGTACACGGCACCATCATTTTTCTCTGAGTTGTTACAGGTAGGATCGCCTTTGTCCCAATTACTCGAAGAACTACTGTCACCGGGATTGGCGATTTCGAACCAGGCATATTCGTCTGATTCAGTTGTAGCATCGGTGAGATATTGGATGGGGATAGTCAATCCGCTGCGGGTACTGCGACGAACTACACCACCATCGTAGTCACCTGCAGGTACAGTAATAAGCCATACGCTACTCCCGGTTGTATGGGTGACCGATGCAGTGCCGTATGTGCCTGCAGATATCGTACCAATGCGGAAGTCCGTATCAGGTGTTGCGGTGCCTTGTTTCATCTGTTAGATATTATTTTCATTATTAAGATAAAAAATAAAAAATTAACGTAAATTATTAATTTGCGCATAGATTTGCCAGTATTGTTGGGCGACACTAATTTGTGTGTACTTTGTAAAAATTCGCTGGCGAGATTGGCCACTTAATTGCGCATACAAGGTTGGGTTATTGATGAGATTTAATAAACGAAGTGTTAGATGATTCACATCACCCTCGGGAAACACAAGCCCACCATCACCGATGACGTGGGGGATCTCGCCCGAGCTACTGCCGATAACTGGCACGCCACAGGCCATCGCTTCGATTAGGACGCGGCCGAATTGTTCTTTCCAGTTGGATGTGGTCCGTGATGGCAAGACCAGTGCATCAAACTGTTGCATGACGCCCGGCATCTCGTGACTTGAGACAGGTTTTTGCCAGATGATGCGCGCATCGACGCCGAGCGTGGTGGCGTGCTGGCGGAGTGCAGACTCATATTGCCCTGCCCCAACGATGTGCATGCGTACGTGGGTGGGGAGTTGGGCGAGGGCGCTGATAGCGTCGTCGATGCCTTTCTCGGGTACGAGTCGCCCGACATAGCCGATAGTAAATGGCGTACGGGCGATGTGGGCATCGGGGCGTGGCACAAAGTGTGTCTCATCAACCCCGGTCTGCGGAATGATGCTGATTGGCCCGGGGTAGCCGTGATTGCGGATGATATCGGCGGCCTCGTGCGAGCAGGCCATGGCGTGACTGGCATGGGTGAATGCATAGCGCTCGAACCAGCTGAACGGTGGAGGATAGCGACGTTCGATGTTGGCGTAATTGTAGAAGCAGGTTTTGGCACCTACCCGATGCGCCGCCACCATGGCTAGAAAGGTGGCGAGATTGAATGACTCTTCGTCGACATGCACGACATCCGGTTTGATGCGCGCCAGAATGCGATGAACGGTTGGATAGA
>VGQR01000537.1 GCA_016882345.1 Cyanobacteria bacterium K_DeepCast_35m_m2_023 | reverse complement strand
GAGGATTGCGATACCGACAACGGGAGTCCCATGCGACCCAGTGGGAACTGCAGCACCCTAGGGGCTGGGGCGCGGTAGCCGCTGGTTCAAAAGCCGCTGCTGATGCTGATGCGCCGGACCTGGCCGCCCCGTTCGATCACCGCGCTGTCGCCCGAGGCCGAGCGCAGGCGCCAGCCGCTGCCACCAATGCTTTCGCCCACGGTGGCATTGGTGGAGCTGCCGCCGATCTGAAAGATGGCCGAGCCGTTGCGGCCGGGGATCTGCACCACGCCCACCAGCAGGGGTAGCCCTTCGCTGCTATCAGCCCCTGGGGCAACCGGGGTGCTGCGCTGGCTGGCGGGTGCCGGTTGGTTGATGCTGCTGGTGAAGGGCACCTTGAGCACGTCGGCCGGCGGAGCCCCGCCAGCAGGCAGCTGGGCCAGCTCCTCCATCCAGGGCTCATCCGGGGGCGGCGGCGGTAGGCCATCGCTGGCAGCCGCCTTGGTTTGGCTTGCTGGGGCAGGGCTGGCGTTTGTGGCGCTGCCCGGACCCAGGGCGCGCAGCCGCTCGAGCAGCACCAGGTTGCGCTCCTGGCGCAATGCCTGCTGTTGCAGACCCCAGAAGCCGGCGATGCCGACGCTGGTCAGGGCGGTGCCGATGGCGACGGTGGCGATGCTGATCGGCACTAGTTCGGGCCGGCGCTGCAGCAGGGCGGCCAGGGCATGGCCCGAGCGCTGCCGCTTCGCCTCGGTAGACGCGGTGGATGTGGTCCTCGCCTCTGCTGTGGTGCCTGGAACGGCTGGGGTCGGGGCCGGGTCAACGATCTCGACTTCGATCGGGAGCTCACCGCTAAACACGCGGTTGAGCATCTGCTCGGCTTTGAGCTCCCAATAGGCCCTTGAAGTGGGAATGCCGCGGCTGGGGCTCACCGGTCGATGGCTGCGGTGGAGTTCAAGGTATCGCGTCTCGTCGGTTGTGGCACGCGCACGCTGACGTCTGTCGTCTGGTGACGGCAGCATCGCTTCAGGCGCTCTTCCGTTGGATGGGGGCGCAGTGTTGCTCGAATGCTTGCGTTCGCGTTGTTGCACCTGGGCCGCATCCGTGTGTGAACGCTGCGTGGTGGTGTTGTGACGGTGTCGTTGAATGCCACTCAATCCACGGTTGCTCTGTCGTGCTGCCACAGCCCCAAAGGTCGGCTCAAAATTGCGGCGGTTGGCGTTTGCCCCTGCGCTTTGAACATGGCATCGCCGCCGTTGAATGGCCGCCCTTGGTTGATGGCACCTATGCCATTGTGATGACCTTGATGGTGATTGAGCTGCCGGATGTGGCGATCGAGCTGCTCAAAGATCTCAATGAAGACAAGGCCGCTCCCGTGATCATCGTTGCGCAGTTGATTCGGCTGCTGCTCGGCTATCTGACGGTATTTTTAATCACCTACGATGTCTGGGTCAAGAAGCGTCGTCTGTTGGCTGCCGCGGAGGGTGTGCGGCTTGCAGCCCAGACGTTTGTCTCGGTCGTCAGCTTGTTTCTCGTCACCCTGCTGCCGCCCTTTTATTTCATCCGCAACCAGCTCCATCAGCAGGAGGCTGTCTTGCATGACCTGCTTCCGGGCCCGCAGGCGCTGGAAATCCTGATGATCGAGACGCTGCTGATTGTGGCGGCCATCTTGCTTTATGGGCTGATTGCGTTTGGTGCCCAGCGTGTGCATCGTCATCTGCTGCGGTTTCAACGTTTCGGGGGCGGGCTCGAGCAGGAGGTCGAATCCCTTGAGCCCCGTTTGCACGAGTTGGCCAAGCTGCGGCGAGATGCGTTGTTTCGCATTGTTCTGATCCCGCTGATTGTGTTGCCCTGTACAGCGATGGGTTTGCCGTCGCCCTTGCCGGTCCTGATCTATGCCTTTACGATTTTCATTCGCTGGCACCCTGACAGGCTGGCGGGGCAGGCTGACGGGGGTTCGCTGCCTGACCGTTCGCCTTGACGCTCAGGCCGAGCCCGGCGCGTTGGTGCAGTTCCAGCCACAGCAGCA
>VGQR01000536.1 GCA_016882345.1 Cyanobacteria bacterium K_DeepCast_35m_m2_023 | reverse complement strand
ACCCTTCAGCGCCGGCCGAGGTCGCGCCGGCCTCCGGCCTCTCGCCCCCGACCGCTGGGGATCGCCTCAGGCTGTTGCCGCCTGGCTGTTGTCGTCGCTGTTGCTGAGGCTCTCCTTGGCGCTGGGATGGGCCAGCACCTGGGCCTTGCTGCGCGCTTCGACCAGGTCCCGGGTGATGTTGAACTGGCTCACGTCGCTGCGCGAGGGCAGGTCGTACATCAGGTCCAGCATCAGTTCTTCAACGATGCCGCGCAGTGCCCGGGCTCCGGTCTTGCGTCGATGGGCTTCGCTGGCGATGGCTTCGATGGCGTCGGGCTCGAACTCAAGCAGCACGTTGTCCATGCTGAGCAGGGTCTGGAACTGCTTGACCAAGGCGTCCCGGGGCTCGGTCAGGATCGCCTTGAGGGCCTGGGCATCGAGCGGTTCCAGCACCGCGCTCACCGGTAGGCGACCGATGAATTCGGGGATCAGGCCGTATTTCACCAGGTCATCGGGTTCGAGGTGGCGCAGCACCTCGGCTGCCTGGCGCTCCTTGCCGGCGCGGGGGCGGCTGTTGCCGTCGGCGCTGATGAAGCCGATGGCGTTGCGACCCATCCGTTTCTGGACCACTTCATCGAGGCCGACAAAGGCGCCGCCGCAGATGAACAGGATCTGGCTGGTGTCGATCTGGATGCAGTCCTGGTAGGGGTGCTTCCGCCCGCCCTGGGGGGGCACGTTGGCCACGGTGCCCTCCAGCATCTTCAGCAGGGCCTGCTGCACCCCTTCGCCCGACACATCGCGGGTGATCGAGGGGTTTTCGCTCTTGCGCGCAATCTTGTCGATTTCGTCGATGTAGATGATGCCCCGCTGGGCCTGTTCGACATCGAGATCGGCCTTCTGCAGCAGGCGCAGCAGGATGTTTTCGACGTCTTCGCCGACGTATCCGGCTTCGGTCAACGTGGTGGCGTCCGCCACGGCGAAGGGCACGTCCAGCAGTTCGGCCAGGGTCTGGGCCAACAGGGTCTTGCCGCAGCCGGTCGGGCCGATCAGCAGGATGTTGCTCTTGTGCAGGCGGGTGGCGGTCTGGTCGGTCTCGCCCTTGCCGTCGCCTTGCCAGGCCAGTCGCTTGTAGTGGTTGTAGACCGCGACCGACAGGGTTTTCTTGGCGTCCTCCTGACCCACCACCTGGCGATCGAGGAACTCCTTGATCTCCCTGGGCTTGGGGATCTGGGCCAGGGTGGGGGCCGGTTTGGCGGTCTTTTTGGGCGTTGCTTTGCTGCGGCTGCCCTCGGTGCTGGCGCGGCCGGTTCCGCCCCCCGCTGCAGGGCTGGTCACGAGCTCCTCATCGAGAATCTCGTTGCAGAGGTCGATGCACTCGTCGCAGATGTAGACGCCCGGCCCGGCGATCAGTTTGCGCACCTGCTCCTGCGACTTGCCGCAGAACGAACATTTCAGGTGGGCGTCGAACTTCGGCATCGAACCTTGGTTTCTGCTGGGCGGGGGCAGGGCCCTTAAGGACCAGGATCGACCCGAAGGCGCAATTCGTCAGCCGTCCTTAATGATCAAACCGGGGTGGTCTCGGTGACGACACGGTCGATCAGTCCGTATTCAACCGCTTCTGCCGGGGAAAGGAAGTAGTCCCGGTCGGTGTCTTCGGCGATTTTGTCGAGGGGCTGGCCGGTGTGTTCGGCCATCAGGCCGTTGAGCGTGTCCTTGAGGAACAGGATCTCCTTGGCCTGGATCTCGATGTCGACGGCCTGGCCCTGGGCGCCGCCCAGGGGTTGGTGGATCATGATCCGGGCGTTCGGCAGGGCCAGGCGCTTGCCCTTGGCCCCCCCCGACAGCAGAAAGGCGCCCATGCTGGCGGCGAGGCCGTAGCAGATCGTGACCACATCGGGGGCCACCTGCTGCATGGTGTCGTAGATGGCGAGGCCGGCGGTCACCGACCCGCCGGGTGAGTTGATGTAGATCTGAATATCCTTCTCCGGGTCTTCGGCCTCGAGAAACAGCAGCTGGGCGACGAGGGCATCGGCCACCTG
>VGQR01000535.1 GCA_016882345.1 Cyanobacteria bacterium K_DeepCast_35m_m2_023 | reverse complement strand
CAGTGAGGCCCGCACCCGCGAGATGATCCAGCGTGCCGAAGCCATGGCGCCCTGCGTGCTGTGGATCGATGAAATCGACAAAGGGTTTGGCGGCAACGTGCGCAGCGACGGTGGCACCAGCCAGCGTGTGCTCGCGACCGTGCTCACCTGGATGGCCGAAAAAACCAGCGCCGTGTTTGTGGTCGCCACCGCCAATGGGGTCGAAACGCTGCCGCCCGAACTGCTGCGCAAGGGGCGCTTTGACGAGATCTTTCTGCTCGATCTGCCCAGCGCCGCTGAACGAGGGGCCATTCTGGATCTGCAGCTGCGTCGCCGCCGGCCCGACCACAGCATTCCCTTGCAGGTGCTGGTCGATCGCACCGAGGGATTCTCGGGCGCCGAGCTCGAACAGACCGTGATCGAGGCGATGCATCTGGCCTTTGCCGAACACCGCGACTTTGCCGAAGCGGACCTGATTGCGGCCGCCAGCCAGGTGGTGCCGCTCTCGCGCACCGCCCGTGAGCAACTCGATCAGCTCAAGCAGTGGGCCAGCAGCGGCCGGGCCCGCTCGGCCTCGCGCCTGTAACGCCAGTTGAAGAACTTCCAACCCACGTAACGAGATCTGACTTGGTGGTGGTCCGACCCGGCCATTGCCCATAAGGTCGCTGCAATCGCAGGCCCGTCGTGCTGCCCAACCCCCAGTCGCGCTCTGAAGTGGTGACCCAGCTGGCGGTGGCCAGCCTGGGTGCTGGTGTTGTCACCACCATCGCCGTGGCCCAGGGCCAGAACCCCCTGACCGCATTGGGCATCACCCTGTTTTCGGCGATCGCTGCGGTGATGGTCGGTCAGGTGATCTGAGGCGACTCAATCGCCCTGGCCGAGACGTCGCTCGGCCTCCAGCTCACGTGCCAAAAACACGTTCAGAAACGTGCGGATCACGGCCACCACGCCGAGCTGAATGAGGGTGTCGCGGTTCGGGTTGCTGGTTGTGGCCACGATGTCAGCCCCCAGCTGAAACTCGAGCGCCAGTGACAACCAGCTGCCGAACGACACCCGCATGGCGTTGAGCGGGGCCAGCCCCAGGCTGCCCTCTGTCGATCCTCTCAACGGTTGCGATCTGCGTCTGCGAGCCCGCAGCAGGGTCATCACCAGACCAACGAGCACAGTGGCCACCGAAATGCCCTCGAGCATCAGGCGTAGGCCGCTGGCGGCCATCGCCAGAGCGTGTTCCACGCCGGCAGAATCCATGGGACGTCATTGCTTGGGATTGCCTTGTTGTTGTAGCGATTCCTCAGCGAATCGGCACAACGTTGACGCGACACAACGTTGCGCCAAGGAACTTGCATCGCAATCTGTTCTGGATGCCGGTCGCAGAGATGCTGCACAGAGACATCAGCACCATGTTTGTTTTGCAAAGTTCTGCGCATTTCGTCGCCTTTTGATGGCAAACCTGACGCTCTGTTGATGAACTTGAGGTGAATGCATTGACAGCCTCTTGGGATCTGTTCAGCCTGGGATGGAAAGGTGCCCATTGGGTATGACTCCATGCGTCCCAGCTCTGCGCGCCCCTGCACTGCTAATGGTGGTCTGCTGTTGGTCAGTGGTTCCTTCACCAGAGGTCCGCGCGCAACCAGCACCCGCAAAGGACAATGTGATCTATAGGCTTGAGACGCGATGCACGCTGCAAGCAACGACGACGGTTGCTTGCACGGTGCAGGCCATTGACGAGGGTCAGGCCACGCTGTATCGCCATGCGTTCCGTGATGGGGTGCGGAGCATTCGCATCACGGATGCTCCGCTGCGTATGACGCGTTGGGATGGCAGCAGACAGCAATGGCTCAGTCTCAACTCGGCCTCTGCTCGCTTTTCGACTAACACTGTCTGTTTCAACGGGGTTGATCTGTGTGTGGTCAACCCCAATTACCTCAACAGCGTGCGCCAACAGCGCGCTGAGGCGATGGCCTCGCGCGATCTGGTCAAGGTGCATTTCGGTGCCGATGGCCGCATCGACGCCACCTGTTACGACGACGGTTGTGAGGCCA
>VGQR01000534.1 GCA_016882345.1 Cyanobacteria bacterium K_DeepCast_35m_m2_023 | reverse complement strand
GCCGGGATCGATCCCGGCGGCGATGACGCCGGCAGCCTGCAGCTCCACGACCAGGGCGCCGGCATCACGGCTGGCCGCCGCCGTCACCATGCGCCCCAGCCGCGAGCGCAGCCGGCTCGAGAGCTGTCCCATCATCCCGAAGTCGTAGTAGATGAGGGCGCCATCGGAGGCGACCGCCAGGTTGCCGGGGTGGGGATCGGCGTGGAAGAACCCGAAGCGCACCAGCTGTTGCAGATAGCTGGCCGCGCCCTTTTCGGCCACGGCCGCCGGATCGATCCCGGCCGCGATCAGCGCCGGGCGGTCACTGATCTTGATGCCGCCGACATAGTCGAGGCAGAGCACCCGGCGGCTGCTCAGCTCCCAGACCACCGCAGGGATGCGGATGCCGGGATCGTCCAGAAACTGCTGCCGGAAGCGGGCGGCATGCTCGGCCTCAAGCCGAAAGTCGAGTTCCCGCAACAACACACGCCGGCACTCCTGGGCGATGCCAAGCCAGTCGCGCCCCCGGCCCCAGCGGGGGTGGCGCTGCACGGCGGCGGCCACCTGCTGCAGCACCTCGAGATCGTGGCGGAACAACGCCTCCAGCCCAGGGCGCTGGACCTTGAGCACCACCTGGCGACCGCTGCGCAGGCTGGCGCGGTGCACCTGGGCCAGGCTGGCCGAGCCCAGGGGGCGCTGTTCGAGGTCGATGACCTCGGCACAACGCTCCCCCAGCTCGCGCTCAAGCAGGTCCTGGACCACCGCAAACGACACCGGCGGCACCTGGTCCTGCAGCCGCGCAAACTGCGCGACCACCTCGGCCGGAAACACATCAGGCCGGGCCGACAGCAACTGCCCCAGCTTGATGAAGGCCGACCCCAGGGCCAGGAACTCGGCCGTCAGCCAGGCCGCCAGGCGCTGTTGCCGCCGGGCCTGACGTTCGGGGCTGTAGCCGCCCCGCCCGAGGTAAGTCCAGCGCTGGCTGTTCCACCACAGGCGCAGCAGCAGTTGCAGGGCCAGCGCCCAGATGCGGAGTGCCCTAAGCATCGAGCTGCTGACTGAGAGCCGACACCCGGGCCCGCAGGCCATCAATCAGCACCTGGGGATCACGGCTCAGCGGTGGGGCTGCGGCAGACACGGCAGCATCGGCGACGCTGGTGCTGGTCCACGCTTCGCCACCGCCGTCGCCACCGTCCAGACGCTGGGCTTCAAGCTGCACCTCTTCCCAGAACAGATCCCACTCCTGTGCGAGTCGCGCTGGCGCCCCCTCAGCTGCAGCCATCACCGAGGCTGCCGCGTCGGCCAGGCCACTGCCCAGGCGAGCCTGAACACGATTGAACACAGCCTGCAGCTGCACGCTCAGCTGGGGGGCATCGCTCATGGCTGGCTTGTGGCTGCGGCATCACCAGCTTGGCGGCTCTCGGCCGGCGGCGGTGGCAGCGCCACGGGTTGGGGCGCTGCCGTCTGCGGGAGCTGGTCGCCCGTTGCGACACCGGCAATCGGCTCTTCTGGGGCTGCCGTCGTGTCGCCTGGCTGCTCGGCAGGAGCGGCCTTGGTGGCCTCGAGCTCCTCGAGATCCAGACGACCGCGGAGCTCCTGGGCCTCACCGCCAACGCGCAGGCGCAGCTTCTCAAGCCCTTCACCGGGCATCTGCCGCACATCGAACGACTGCCCCCATTGCACCAATCCGGGTAAGCGCAGGTCCAGCAAGCGCTGGGTCAAGCCATACCCCAAGCCAAAGCAGACGCCGACCAACAGCGGCCGCCGCCAGAGGCTCACAGGCCGCAGCCGCTGTGGAGAACTGGCCGTCGCCATGGCGGGTAAGACCCGTTGCAATGCCACCTGAACTTAAGCGGCGCAACCCAGAGCCTTCTCCAACCTGCCTCGCCAAAACCGCCTAATCTTCGGCGTCTCCGATGCAACCGTGCGGCACGAAGGCCCGCCCATCGCCCACCACCATGGCCGACCCGGTAACAAGCTCAGGCGTGTTCGCCATCACAGGTGCAATGCTGCCGATCGCCATTGGTGGCGGGCTGATCCTGGCCCGC
>VGQR01000533.1 GCA_016882345.1 Cyanobacteria bacterium K_DeepCast_35m_m2_023 | reverse complement strand
TGAACAGATGCGTGACCTGCTGCAGGCGGTGGTCCGCGACGGCACAGGACGCGCGGCCTACCGCGGCGGCGGCGAGGGCGGCAAAACCGGCACCACCAACGACTACCGCGACCTGTTGTTCATCGGATTTGACCCGCAACGGCAGTGGGTGATTGGCATCTGGCTGGGCAACGACGACAACCGTCCAACCCGCGCCAGCAGCGCCCTTGCCGCTGCGTTGTGGGGCGAGATCATCGCCGCGACGGGAGACTGACCCGTTGAACACCCGCCAGCGGCTGTGGTTGGGCCTGGTCGCCGTGTTGGGTGGCTTGATGGTGTTGGGCCTGGTGCTGCAGACCATTCACCAATTGACCTGGCAGCTCAGTGCCATCCTTCCCTATGGGTTGGTGGGCCCGGTGCTGACACTGCTGCTGCTGGGCCTGGGCGCCCTGGTGTTGCAGTTGTGTTGGCCCTGGCTGGCGCCCCCCCTGCGACGGCGTGGGCTGTTGCCCTGGCAACCTGGTCCAACCACCACACCCCAGGCTGCCGCCAACCGCCGCGAGGCAGCTCGTCAGAACCTCGCCGCCATCGATCAGACCCTCGAACGGGTCCGCGATGCCGTCGAACGCGATCTGCTGGCCCAGGAACAACAGCGCATGGCCCGTGAGCTGGAGCGTGGCGATCTGACCCTGGTGGTGTTCGGTACCGGATCCAGCGGCAAAACCTCGCTGATCCGAGCGCTGCTGGGCCAACTGGTGGGTCAGGTCGGAGCCGCCATGGGAACCACCCGCAGCATGGAGCGACACCGGCTGCGGCTGCGCGGGATCGAACGAGCGATCTGGCTGGTCGACACACCGGGGATTCTCGAAAGCGGCGAACAAGGACGGGCGCGCGAGCAGGCGGCCCGCGAGCAGGCGGCCCGCGCCGATCTGTTGTTGTTGGTGGTCGATGGCGATTTGCGCCGCAGTGAACTGGAGGTGCTGCAGACCCTGGCGGCCCTCGGCAAGCGCCTGTTGCTGGTGCTCAACAAGTGCGATCTGCGTGGTGAGCAGGAAGAAGCGCGGCTGCTGCAGCTGCTGCTGCAACGCTGCCGCGGTCTGATCGCGGCGCAAGACATCATTCCCGCCAGCGCTGCGCCCCAGAGCGTGCCCAGGCCGGGGGGCCAGCCCCTGCAGCCCGAGCCTGAAGTCGATGCCCTGCTGCGCCGCATTGCCGCCGTGCTGCACAGCGACGGTGAGGAGCTGATCGCCGACAACCTGTTGCTGCAATGCCGCCGTCTGAGCGAAGCCAGCCGCGCATTGCTGGCGCGCCAGCGAGGCCAGGACGCCGAAGCCATCGTCGAGCGCACCATGTGGATCGGTGCCGGAGTGTTGGCCGTGACGCCGTTGCCTGGGCTCGATCTGCTGGGAACAGCTGCCGTGAATGCGCAGATGGTGATTGAAATCGCCCGGGTCTACGGCATCGAACTGAGCCGGCAGAGCGCGCAGGATCTGGCGGTGTCGGTCGGCAAAACCCTGGCTGGTCTGGGCTTGATCAAGGGTGCGATCAACCTGCTGAGCACAGGACTCAGCCTCAGCCTGCCGACGCTGTTGCTGGGGCGAGCGTTGCAGGCGGCAGCGGCGGCCTGGCTGACGCGGGTCGCCGGCCTCAGTTTTGTGACCTACTTCGCCCAGGACCAGGACTGGGGCGATGGCGGTGTGCACGAGGTGGTGCAGCGGCAGTACGACCTCAGCCGCCGTGAGGCCGAACTGCGCCGCTTTCTGGAGGCAGCCCTGCGGCGGGTGGTCGAACCCTTGCAGCGTCAGCAGGCGAAACGGCTGCCGCCACGTCCGTCTGCAGATTGAGGCCCAGGGCTTCGGGAGGTGGTGGCAGCCGCGGGCCGCGGCTGTCGAGCACCGTGATCAGGGCCAAATAGGCCAGACCGATCAGCACCGAGAGCGCTCCGGTGATGATTGCCACCCATCGGCCACGGCTCTGGTTCATGGACAGGGGGGGAGCGAGGCCGCCACGATCTCAGACAAGCGTTGCAGATGCTCAGCGCTGGTGTG
>VGQR01000532.1 GCA_016882345.1 Cyanobacteria bacterium K_DeepCast_35m_m2_023 | reverse complement strand
CATCGAGCCGTCCTTGGCCATCACCGTGATCAGCGGCAGGTTGTGGCGCTGGCCGATCGCAAAGTCGTTGGGGTCGTGGGCGGGGGTGACCTTGACGCAGCCCGTGCCGAACTCGGCATCGACGTGGTCGTCGGCCACGATCGGAATCTGGCGCCCCACCAGCGGCAGGGTCAGGGTCTGCCCCACCAGGGCGCTGTAGCGCGGGTCCTTGGGGTTGACGGCCACCGCCGTGTCGCCCAGCAGGGTCTCGGGCCGGGTGGTGGCCACCTCCAGGTGGGTGCGGCCATCGGCGGTTGGGCCGGAGCTGAGGGGATAGCGGAAATGCCAGAGGTGGCCGTCCACCTCCTTCATCTCCACCTCCAGATCGCTGACCGCCGAACCCGAAGCGGGGCACCAGTTGACCAGGTATTCACCGCGGTAGATCAGGCCCTGCTCGTGCAGGCGATTGAACGCTTCAACCACCGCCTGGCTGCAACCGGCATCGAGGGTGAAACGCTCGCGTTGCCAGTCGACCGAGTAGCCCAGACGCCGCAACTGGCCCACGATCGTGCCGCCGCTCTCGGCTTTCCAGGCCCAGGCCTTCTCCAAAAAGGCCTCGCGGCCCAGGTCTTCCTTGCGCTTGCCCTCGGCCTTGAGCTGCTTCTCCAGGATCGTCTGCACCGCGATCGAGGCATGGTCGGTGCCCGGCAGGCACAGCACGTTGTTGCCGGCCAGGCGCTGATAACGCACGATCGTGTCGATCAACGCCGTGTTGAAGGCGTGGCCCATGTGCAGGCTGCCGGTGACGTTGGGCGGCGGGATGACGATGGAGAAGGGTTCCCCCTCCGCCGCAGGGTCCGGATGAAAGGCGCCGGCCTGCTCCCAGGCCTGCTGCCAGCGGGCCTCGGTGCCCGCCGGGTCGTAGGTCTTGGACAGGGCTTCGGCCGCTTCAACAGCAGAGGGGGCGGTGGCGGCCTCGGTCACAGCAGCGGGAGGGGGGTCAATGCCCCATGCTCTCAAAGGGGTGTCAAGGCTGCCTGCAATCGCTCCACAGTGCGCTGCAAAATCTCAAGCGACACGTCTTCAGCGGAATCGACAGAGGCCGAACCGAACGGATTGTCGATGTCATCGATCAGGCGCAAAAGCAGGATCACCAAAAATGCGATCACCGCCAGAAAAAACACCGACTCCAACAAATTCTCAGATTCCGCCATCCGCAAACCGGCAACCAGCAGCAAGGCAGCGCTGCGCGCCATCCAGTACACCAACGGCACAAACGTTGTGTCGCGAATGGTCTGCACCCGGTTGACACGCTGCAACACCAACTCAAGATTTTGCATCAGCCGGCCCCGCAAGGTGGAGGCCTCACCGGTGAATTGCGTCGCCGCAGCAACCACCTCGGCATGCACCTGCCAATAGCGCTGCAACAAGACCTCCAGGCTGATCTGATCCTGCAACCAGGCCAACACCTGCTGGCCCAGCTGAGCCACAGCCTCAAGCGCGGGCTGCACCGAGGCTTGCGGCCGATACCGAGGAATGGCCCGCACCTCCAGGGTGAGGGTTTCCAGCGCTGTGGCCAGCTCAGCAGGAATCTTCTCGCTCTCCTTGAAATCCGACAACACACCGCTCAGCAGAAAACCAAGCAGAAACACCGCGGAGGCCACGATGGCGGAGAACAGTGGACTGACGCTCAGGAGTTCCAAGCCAGCTCCATGCACCCCCAACTTCAGGGCGCAAAGCGCGAGCACTTGAACGGCCACCGATCACACCTTGCGGAATCGCCGTCGCCGCTGACCTGATGCCACCGTTGCCCACCAACCAACAGGAAGAGCTCTCAGCATGCCTGTTCAGGGCCGGATGGTCAGAACGTCCCACCCCAAAACAGAACAGGGACTGGACAACAAACCAGCCATCCATTCTCGCCAAGCGGCTCCACAGCCGGGATGATGGGCCTGTTCGTCAATCCCATGCCGCACCAACGCCACAGCCGAACCGCGGCCTTGAGCCTGCTGCTGATCGCCCTGACCGCCGCGGGCTGCGGCCGCAGGGGCGA
>VGQR01000531.1 GCA_016882345.1 Cyanobacteria bacterium K_DeepCast_35m_m2_023 | reverse complement strand
GCAATTGCCTGTATTGCAATTACTAAGCTCGCGTCTTCTAGGGTTTGCGCCACTCCCTAAGGCGTGAGCTTTTCAATTTGCTTTCCAGTCGTGTAAGGGCAGCGTCAGTTTTGTATGCATGGCATAACAAACATTCAAGGCAATTCGCACAGTGCCGCAAAAAAGAATCTCTTTGCTCTTCCTGACGACCAAAAGCATCACTGCTTTGGACCCTTGTTTGGACAGATGAATCAACACCACCGCATGTTTATTGAATGCGGATGTCTTCGCTCAGAACGGTATTGAATCCATTTCTTTTGTGTAAAAGTCTGAGCTGACCCACGGCAAGACTGTGGGTCAGCTGGATCGTCAAGGCGAGACATCTGCCGATTCCATCATGCATGACCACCTAAGAATTTCGCCCAATCGGGTAGGTTCAACCCGCCCATGTGATTGAGCTGGCGAGCTTCGTCCTTGATCCTTTCCGCAACACGCATTGCTCAGTGGCCTCGAGCAAAGGCTTGCAGGGCAAGGCGCGAGATTGTCGACTGTAAAGCTCTTGCAACTGGCCACAACCAATTGCTTAAGAGGTGTCGTTTTTTGCGACGACACACCATCTCGGATCAGCCTATGCCCAGAAGTCTCAATCCCGCAACCGTGAGCACCACGGCGAGAACGCGGCGGATCCAGAGAATGGGCCAGTGTCGGCTGCCAAGTCGGGAGCCAATGCCGCCACTGACGACCACCGCTATCAGCATCAGAGCGAGCTCGGGGCTTATCTGGGACTTCACAAGTTCGGGTTTGGCCAGCCACAAGCCCCAGGGCCCAGCGACTGAATTCAGCGCGATGAACAGCACGGAGACGGCCCATGCAGGTTGCGAGGAACGGTTCCATTCGCCATGACCGTTCCCCACGAGACAAAATCATCCTTCACCAAGAAGTCACGGGCGTCTTGACAGCGCCCGCGCCACCGCCCAGCATCCGCTGCAATGCCCTGCCGATGACGATCACCTCCCCGCCATCGACGGCTGTGCGCCAGCGCGGCGCCCTGAGGCTGGCAGCGCTCCTCGCAGCAGGAATCGGCGCCCTGGCCTGGCTGGGCCGCAGCAGTGATCCGGCGGCCAAGCCCCTGACGGCCGGGCCCCTCACCCTGGGGGCCGCCATCGCCTTCACCGGCAACGCCAACCTGTATGGCCAGGACCAGCGCATGGGGCTGGCCGTGGCCGAGCGCTGGGCCCAGCAGGCTGGCTCCCCCGCTCGGGCCGTACGGCTGCGGCTGGACGACGGCGCCTCGGATGAGCCGAGCGCCATTGCCGCCTTCAACCTGCTGATCAGACAGGGGGTGATCGCCCTGATCGGACCCACCCTGTCGCAGCAGGCCTTTGCGGCCGATCCGATCGCCCAGCGCCAGGGGGTGCCCGTGGTCGCGCCCTCGAACACCGCCAAGGGCATTCCCCAGATCGGGCACTTCATCAGCCGCGTGTCGGCCCAGAGCTCGGTGATCGCGCCACTGTCGCTGGATGAGGCCCTGCGCCGCGATCCCGGCATGCGGCGGGTGGCGGTGTTTTACGCCCAGGACGACGCCTACAGCACCGCTGAGGTCGCCATCTTTGAAAAGGCCCTGGCAGCCCGCGGCCTCACCCCGGTGACGGTGCAGCGCACCCAGCTGGCCGACAACGACTTTCAAACGCCGATCACGGCCGCGCTGCAACTGCGGCCCCAACTGGTGGTGCTTTCGGTGCAAGCGGTGGCCGGCGGCAACCTGATCCGCCAGCTGCGCGAGCTCGGTTACCGCGGCCAGATCGTGGTGGGCAACGGGCTGAATACGCCGAACATCTACCCGATCTGCCAGCGCTGGTGCGACGGAATCCTGATCGCCCAGGCCTACAGCCCCGAGCTCAACACCCCGATCAACCGCCGCTTCCAGCAGCTGTTTCGCCAGGCCCACGGCGACCGCCCGCCGCCGCAGATCACCGCCCAGGCCTTTGCCGCGTACCAGGTGCTGTTTGAAGCCATTCAGCGGCTGCAGCGCAAGGGCGGCCTGTCGGGCGTG
>VGQR01000530.1 GCA_016882345.1 Cyanobacteria bacterium K_DeepCast_35m_m2_023 | reverse complement strand
ACACGCTCGCGCACGTAGTTGTACACCTCATGTGTGCAGTGGCCGCCGGTATCAATCGCCATCTGCGTCACCTTCAATTCCTTGCCGCCTTCCGTCGCCCACGCAGTAGCCAGCACCTGATCCAGCTGGCCCCATACTTCCACCTGTGTCGGGTCGCCCATCAGCTCCTGGTGCCATACCAGCCAGCCGGTCTCCCCCTCACCCCAGCCCCATACGCTCACCGCAAGCCTGTTGTCCTGTACGTCCACACCAGCAGTCAGCAGCAGCACGCCATCAGGGCACACACCAGCCTCATACGGCAACCGCTTCGCCATCAATCCATCAGCACTCACCTTGCTCGCATAATCCTCCTCCCATGTCTCCGCCAGACGGGTGTTGCACCAGCTCTTAAGCATCGGTGCATCAGCCTTCGCCCGCAAAAACTCATCCACGATGTCCGCCCAGCTCAGCCAACCCAGCGGGCTGTAGAGCCCAGACAACTGGAAGCCCGCCGTCTTCCCATCGCTCGGTGCAGTAGCCCGCCACTCACCACCACGCAGCATCGCCGGCTTGTGGATCTCAGCGAACCGCTCGCCGCACACCTCACACTCATAGACGGCCGTGGCTGGATCGTTGTTCTCCCATTTCAGCTGCGGCCATTTCAGCCATTGCATCTCACCGCAGCACGGGCACGGCACATAGAACCGCCGTTGATCACTCCGCAGATACTCCGCCTCAATCCGACTAAAATCCTTCACCGTTGGCGTGCTGGTCAGCAAGATCTTTCGCCTTGCAAAAGTCGTCGCGCGCTTCTCCGCCAAGCTCACTGGATCGCCCTCGCCGTCCACATCAGCAGGGAACGCGTCCACCTCATCCATAAAGATGTATCTACACGGTGTAGAGCGCAGGCCGGTCGCACTGTTAGCACCAGTCAGCAGCATCATTCCACCGGGGAACTCCTTGGCGAACATCGTGTTCCCTGAATCACGGCTCCTGGCCGGCGCAATCTTCGCCGCCAGCGTCGGAGTCTCCGTCACCAAGCTCTCCAGCCGCTGCTTGCTCAACCGCTTCGCCATCTCCACCGTCGGCTGCACCAGCAGCATCGGCCCCGGCGCATGGTCAATCACATAGCCCAACCAGTTACTGCCCGCTTCAGTCTTGCCTGTCTGCGCCGCGAACATCATCACAACACGTTGCACCGCACTGCTGGTGCTCAACTCATCCATCGGCTCCCGCAAGTAAGGCGTCCTTCCTGTCCGCCACCTGCCTGGCTCCGCACTCGCCTTGCTGCTCAGCATTCGATGTTCATCCGCCCATTCACTCACGCGCAGCATTGGCTCAGGTCGCAACCCATCCATGAACGCTGCAGTCCAAACACTCATCACTCCACCTCCATTAACGTCAACAACGCATCGCGGTGCTCATCACTCAACAGTCCATGGATCACCGTTGGGTCAGTCTCGCCTGCAAGCTGATGACTCAACCGATCTGCCAAATTCGCTAACGCCTCACGCACGCTTCGCCCCACTTGATACGCCGCTTTCTTCACCTCATCCGCAGCCACCAATTCACCGCGCTGCTGCGCCACCTGCAGCTTCGCAAGCTCTGCCTGGTAGTGCTCTCGCCGTGCTCGGCTTTCATTCAACTCAGGAATGGCATCATCAGGCAGCGCATCCACACGCCGCTTCAGCTCCACGGCATCGGCCGGATCCTCATCGTCCACCTTCGCGTTGTTGTTCTTCAGCGTGTTCTTGCGCCATAGCTCCAACGCAAGATCGCGGTCCAACCATTTCTTCTCATCCTTGATCACCACTGCCGCAGCAATGCGGCTCTTGCTCGCATGGGTCACTGCAGCCTTCGTGCAGCCCCTGATCAAAGCGAACTCGCTAAACGTGACCAGCAAAAGTTAAATCGGTTTAATCTCTCTAAACCAATTCTAAACCGCACTAAACTGTCTTTGGGAATTCGCTTTTAAGATCAGCTGAGACTCACTGCGGCGCAGGGCTTTAGAGCGTTTCAGGGCTGACGCTAGAGAAACGCCGGGCGTGCGAACGACC
>VGQR01000529.1 GCA_016882345.1 Cyanobacteria bacterium K_DeepCast_35m_m2_023 | reverse complement strand
GCCCAATAACATCTTAGAGAATCCAATTCAGCATTATTCGTCGTGCTTAATATATATTGGATATGCCAGTCAATAGGATAAACCAAAGGCAGAAAGCCGTTTACTATATCTCTAGCCAGATTCCTTGATATAAGATAACAGGCATTAGTTCTCGTTCGAGGGGTATTTATAAGGACAAACTGGCTGGAGTTATTATTTATGGCCGAACTAACCTCTAATCCTGCACCACCTGCCAAGTCTATATAATCTACTTCGCACTGATTCAGAAATATATTCAGCATTTTAACCATATTACCACTGTTTTTGTGAACAAGTATGTCATCCTCCGCAACTAATCCGTAATCATGATCTGGAGAGTTAGCTATTGCGGCCAATGCATAATAGTGTTTTAGCAGAACACTTACTTCACCAGGACTCAATATTCTACTTTTGACCCATTCTGGCCTTAGTTCATTTGGCAGGTCCAATATCTGCTGACTCAGTAGATATGCATCTTGGCTAACAGAGTGACCAATTCCGGTTCCACGACTCTGAATATTGTCTATGAGGATTGGAAGTATTGTTGATAGTCTATTACTCCATGAATCTGAATTAATAGACGATAAAATCTCCTTCATATTTAGGTTGTCTGCGTCAAAAGCAGTTACCATCTCAACTGATTGGTTGAATAGGTCTAATGCAGACCACGCGGCCTTGCGACGATCCTTAGTTATGTCGCATGTTATGAGTAGTGTCTTAATGAAGCTCATACTGGTACAGCTATTATAGATATTCTCTCAGTCTGCTCATAACTGCATGCTCAGAATATAGCCTATTAAGGTGTTCAACAGGTATCACCCCAGCCCGTTCATGTATTTTGTCAATAGTTATGTTGGCCAGGGTGGTTGTCAGATCATGGCCATCATTATATCCGATTAATGAAGCATCTGCAAGTAGAATATGATTCCGTTCCCTTGAGTTATTCCAGGTTATTATTGGTTTTTTCCTTATTAGAAATTCTGCACACGCCAGGCCAAAAGTCTCACCTTCCCACCGAGCATGAATCATTGCATCACAAGACTGGAGAAATAATTCTCGTTTATAGTCATCTCTAGTACCGTCTAAAAATGTAAAGGAAGGGTGATCACAAAATCTTTTTGTATTCATAAAGATGAAATGCAATTTCTTGTTCGTGTTTGCTGCTGTAAGTAGTGCCTTTTCAACAAATGGCAAATTCCACGTGTCCAATCCGCCATGTCTTCCCAAAACTATTCTGTCAGATTGAATTCCAAGCTTAGCCCGTGCTTCGACAACTGGTATTCTGTAAAGAGGTTCATCAATAATATACGGAAGAACCTTATTATTACCATCGCCGAGGCTGATAGCTTGCCAGTAGCTTGTATAGGCAAAATGATAACTATGCTTACGCTTAGGAGGCCTTTGGTAGCCTACTTGATGAATCAAGGTGTTACATCCTTTCCGATCAAACCAATGAATCTCACTCATATCTTCAGCAGTAACATGATAAAGTAGATCGAAGTGACTTGTTTCTATCTCGCAAAAACTACTCACAGCATTAATCTTCATCCCCTCTTCAATAAGCTCGAGTCCACAATTAAATTTATTAAGGGGGTGGTTTTTTAAGAAGGTATATTCGGCTTCAACAGAGGGAAATAATTTTTTTATAGCCTTAAAATAGCTCCTTATCGCCCGAGTAGTTCCTCGGTAACCTATTGAGCCCTCAACAAAATTGATTCTCATTGTTTTAGATAATAAAGAAAGTTAAACTAATATCCACAACCCAAGCCTCTTTCGAGCAAGTCTAGGAAGTGTCTTACAAGTACATATTTACCTTCTACACCCTGAAAATCTAGATTTGCCCATAGAAACTGCTCACCATGTTTTGATTGACCACCGAATAAAAGGGGCATATCACTTACCTTGCGAATTTCAGCTGTGTAGAACTGGCTATTGCCAGTGTAATTGTTACTCTTGGGCACGAACCAAGACGATGTTTCGAACTCGACTCCCGGCTCCCTTAAGTGTCTTATATTTCTACAAGCT
>VGQR01000528.1 GCA_016882345.1 Cyanobacteria bacterium K_DeepCast_35m_m2_023 | reverse complement strand
GCACACGCCGCGGCGCTCCGGGCAGGCGCGCAGGGCGGGCGATTTGGTTTTGCGGGTCAGGCGCTGCCGCTCGGTGCGGATCAGCTGCTGGATGGTGGGCATCGAGGACCGGACTGGGTCGGCGAATGGAAACGGTGGACGCGAATCGGTCTACCGACCGAGAGCGACAATCCGCAACGTTACCGCGTCGACGTCCCCAACCTGTTCTGGGGCCCAAAGGCGGCTCCGCAGGCACAACTGGTCCAACCGTCCGGCGGCCGGATCACAAAGCTGCCGCCGCTGAGGTCGCCGCGGTAGTCGAGGGCAAAGCCATGCAAGTGCTCGATTTGATCGGCAGGGGCATAGACGGTGACCCCGTCGGCCCTGGCGAGGGGAACCCCGGCCAGGTGCCCGGGACGCAACCGAATCGCCCAGCGCTCGCAGCCTCCCTCGATCAAATCGAGGTGCATCAGGCCAGGGGTGCCGGCGACGGCGGCCTGGCGCCCCAGTTCGGCGGCGGCAGCGGCGCTCAGGTGCAGGTTCTGACCCCTGGTCATGGCAGCGCGATGGCTGGTGCGTCTGTCACGGCACTCTGGCAGTCGGCAGGCTTCGTGCCCCGAGTCGGGACAGGCGAGGTGTGCTGGTGGGGATCAACCCCAGGCCGTTGTGCACCGATCCGGCGACGCCGCGTCCTTTCACCGTCATCACTCCGCCGATCACCAGCCCGGTGGAGCTGCCGCCATCGAGGTTGAGCGCGTCCTGAAGGCCCAGTTGTTGCAGCAGGGTGGCCGTCTCGACCAGGCTGGGCCCGGCATCGCTGACCCCTTGAAGCGTCACCAGCCACAGCTGGCGTCCGTCGCTGGCAATCACCGTGCGAGGTGCCCCTTGCTGCAGAAATGAGGCACTGAAGCTTTCAATGCCTCCGTTCAGCACGATTTTGCCGTTTTGCAGCAGCAGGGGGCCTCCACCAATCACAAACGCAGCCTCCCCCAGGGTCGTGTTTGTGTGGTGCACGAGATCGAGTCGATCGCCGGGCCTCCAAGGCAACTCCATCCCGCCGCGAGCCACAACCAGGGTCTCGTTGGGTCGCAATCCAACCCCTTGCTCGAGGCCGGCCTGGTCATGGAGGGACTGGACCTGCCCATCGCGCAGCACCATGGCGGTTTCCTCGCCGCTGAGAGCCCTGTAACTGGTGCCCCACTCGCTGGTGTATCGGCTCAGCCCCCGTTGCACATAGCCGCTGTTGAGGGTGACCAGTGCGTGGCGTTGCCCCGATGGCGCGACCAGCCACTCCTGCCGTTGCAGGCGCCCAAAGCGGGGCATGCCGCCGGGATCCCAGGCCATGACGCCGCGCCCCAGGATCGGTCCTGACAGCCAGCGGCCATCGACCTTGAGCGCTCCGAGCGGCAGACGTTTCACCCGGTTGAAGAAGCCGCCGTTGATCGCCACCAGGGCATCGTCCTGGGCTGCCAGTTGCTGCAACGAGCTCAGGCCCTCCATGCCGCCGCCCCGGGTGAGGGGGCGCAGTGCCAGCGCCCGGCTGCGCGGGTCGATGCGCACAGCGCTGAGCTTCACCGAGCCTCGAACCTGTTGGTCCCAGTGCAGTTCCCGCCCCAGCAAGGCCAGCAGGCGGGGATCGCTGGGTTGCGCTGTCGCGGTTGGGGAGGTCCCTGGGGCCTGCCCCCCAGCCCCGCCCGTGTCGATCACGATCCGCGCGGGTTCGTCCAGGCTGAACAGCCGTTGCTGGTTCGAAGCAGCCGTCAGCTGCAAGCGCAGGCCGTCCACCGTCGCGGTTGCCGGCAGCCCGAGGCTCTCGAGCGCACTCCGCTGGTCTGCATCACTGCTGAGGTTCAGCCACACCTGGCCGGCATCTCGGCGCAGCATCGCCGGCGCGCTCAGGTCGAGCACGACCCGCACCTGTTCCCCCTGCTTGGAGCTACGCACGCCCAGCAACCGTGCGGGCGGCATCGACAGACTGAGCACCCCGCTGGGGCTGGTCTCAGCCTGCACACCGACAGCAGACAGCAGCGGCCAAACCTCCACCGCCACTTCGTCGTCGAAGCCGC